>JBAWHH010000199.1:0-2738 GCA_049593715.1 Rhodocyclaceae bacterium | reverse complement strand
ATGGCCAGCGCTATTGGCTGGTGCCGGATTTCAAGAGCGTCACCCTCGGCCGCTTTCTCGGCCGGCCGCGGGTGATTGCGGTACCGTTGTTGGCGGCGGCGCTGGCGGGGGCGCTGGTCTGTCTGCTCCTGGCGCGGTATCTGGCCGCGCCCATCGGCCGCCTGCGCCGTGCCACCCAGGCCTACGCCGGAGGGGACTTCAGCCACCGCGTGGGCCCAACCCTGGGCCGGCGCCGCGACGAGATCGTCGATCTCGCTTTCGCCCTGGACCACATGGCGGAGCGGCTGGATACGCTGATGCGGGCCCAGCGCACCCTGCTGCGGGACGTCTCCCACGAACTGCGCTCGCCTCTGGCGCGGGTCCAGGCGGCCCTTGGCCTGGCGCGGCAGCGCGGCGGCGGTGCGGTGGAGGCGGAACTGGACCGCATCGAGCGCGAGACCGAGCGGCTGAACGACCTGATCGGCCAGATCCTTTCCGTTTCCCGTTTTGACGCCGACGGCGAAGTCGCGCTGCAGGTCGAACCCGTGCCTTTGCATGAACTGCTCCAGGAACTGGTGGAAGACGCCGCCCTGGAAGCGCGGGCGCGGGAGTGTTCTGTGCGCTTTGAGGAAACCGCGCCAGTACAGGTCGAAGGCGACCCCGCCCTGCTCCACAGCGCGGTCGAGAACGTGTTGCGCAACGCCATTCGCCACACCGCGGCGAATACGGAGGTGACCGTCTCCTTGGCGGCCGATGGGGGCGCCAACCCTGGCTGCACGATCCGCATCGCCGATCACGGGCCGGGCGTGGCGGAAGACATGCTGGCGCAGATTTTCCAGCCCTTCGTCCGCGTCGGCGACGCCCGCGACCGCAACAGTGGCGGGCACGGGCTGGGCCTGGCCATCGCGGAACGGGCCATCCGCGCCCACGGCGGCACGATTCACGCCGAAGGGCGGCCCGGGGGCGGCCTGGTGGTGGCAATTCACCTGCCGGCAAGGCCGCCCGGCACAACCTGAAGCGGCGCCGGCCCCCGACGTCCAGGCCGACGATTTGACCGCACGATAACCGGACGCTAAGTTCCGAATTCAGAGTCAGCGAGCTTGGGACTGATTCCGCACGGACGGGAAACCCGAGCATCGGACGCACCGGAACGGGAACCGACGTTTTTTCAGGAACCGAGGTGAACAGGCCGTGGCCATGATCTTCATCAGCTACCGGCGCGACGACGCGGGCAAAACGGCATGGCGGCTGTTCGACTGGCTGGAGCGCCAGTTCGGCGCGGCGGAAGTCTTTTTTGACCGCGAAGGCATCGAGCCGGGAGAGGCCTTTCCGCAAGTCCTCGAACAGCGCCTAGCCGAATGCAAGGTGCTGGTTGCCCTCATCGGGCCCCGCTGGCTCAACATCACCGATGCTCAGGGCAATCGGCGGCTATGGGCAGCGCAGGATTTCGTCGCCCACGAAGTCGCTACCGCACTCGCGCGGGGCATCCGCGTTCTCCCCGTGCTCGTGGACGGCGCGACGATGCCATCCGGCGAACAATTGCCCCCCGCCCTGACCCCATTTGGCGAATGCCAGGCGCTGGCCATCGACGACGGCCATTTCGCCACGGATTTCGACCGTCTGGTGGATGCCATCCACGGACAGCCCCGCGGCTGGGGCGAGCGGGAGCGGGACCGGGCACGCCGCCTGGTGCGCCACCTAAAGCGGACGTCGCTCGTCGTCCCGGTCCTGGTTCCGGTCGTCTTTTTAGCCGCCTGGGTGGGTCTGTTCAGCCTCTTTGACATCGACACCCAGGTCGCGAGTTACACCCTGCTGCTGAGCGACCAGTCCACGGCGGTCGCCCGGGAACACCGGGTGGTGGTGGTCGCGCTGGACGAAGCCACCGAGCGGCAATTCGGGCGCGCCTACGATGGTGCGCCGCAATGGCGGGCCGACCATGCGAAGATCATCGACCAGTTGTCGGGGGCTGGCGCCGCCGCCATCGTTTTCGATTTCTTCCTTGAGCGCGAAACCGCCTTTGATTCGGCGCTCGCCGCAGCGGTCACGCGCGCGGCGGCGCGCGGTACGCGGGTAATATTCGGCGTTCGCGACGTCAAGGACGGCCAGCCGCAGCTTGCGCCGGCCGTTTCCGCCGCAGGCGCCGATTGGGGCGTGCTGTGCCTCGGCCACAAACATGGCTACGTATTCACGACGCCTCTGGCCCGGGCCCTGCCTCCGCCCCCCTCGGCACCGGCAACCGACTGCGGCCGGGCGGATCTACCTGCCCTGGCCCTGACGGCATCCTTCGACGGAAGTCCGGCTGACGTCTGCGCCGCACAGCGGCGCGTCACCCTGGTCGCCGCGGGCAAAGAGCGAACTGCGCCCCAACTGCTCCATCTGCCGTTCTCGGAACTGCAGCGCATGCGGAGCACGCCAACCGGCTGCCCTGCCATGCAACGCAACGATCTGGTTGCCACGAATTTGATGGTGCTGTCGCCACAGGATTACTGGCGCAACCCGCCGCAACGCTATTCCTATGCCGAACTGCATAGCCCACCAAGTGGTTCGCCGCTCCCGGATCTGCGCGGCAGCTTCGTCTTGATCGGCGTAACCACCCAGGCGGCGAGAGACATCCACGTCGTCCAGCGCGGATTCTTCCGCGAAGAGCGATTCGGCGTGGAACTGCAGGCCGACGCACTGCGGAATCTTTTGAGCGGCTTCACCTTGCGGCCTGTGCCAATGGGGGTCCAGTCGATGCTGATAGTCGCCCTGGCGTTGCT
>JBAWHH010000198.1:0-5762 GCA_049593715.1 Rhodocyclaceae bacterium | reverse complement strand
CCCTGGCCGACGGCATAGAAGCGGGGCAACAGGTTGGCAACCGTGGTTTTTCCGCTGCCCGAAGGGCCCACCAGCGCGACACTTTCACCGGGCCCGACCGAGAAACTGAGATCCTTGAGCGCGGCGTGCTCCGCGCCGGGATAGGTGAAACTCACGCCATCGAAGCGCACCTCTCCCCGTGCGCGGGCAAGTTCGGTCTGACCGCTGTCCGGCTCGGTGGGCTGATCAAGGACATGGAACACGCTCTCCGCCGCCACTAGCCCCTTCTGGATGGTCGCGTTGACGTCGGTCAGCTTCTTCATCGGCGCCAGGGTCATGAGCATGGCCGTGATGAAGGAAACGAATTCCCCTACCGTCGCTTCCCCGCGGCCGGCTTGGTAGAGGGCAATCCCCATGATGATGGCCAGGGCGACGGCGACGAAGAAATGTACGATCGGGCCCTGCACTGCGCTGGCGAGGGCAGCACGCATGTTTAGGCGGCGCTGCTCCTGCACGACTTTGTGAAAGCGCGCACCCTCGTAAGCCTGGCCGCCGAAAATCTTGACCACCTTCTGGCCCTCGATGGCCTCCTGCAGAACCTGGGTGATCATTCCCTGGGTATTCTGCTGGCCCCGGGCGATGCGGCGGATGCGACCGTTGAACCCCCGCACCGCCAGGGCGATGAAGGGGATCATGGCGAGGGTGATGAGAGTCAGTTTCCAGTTGAGGTAAAACAGCCAGGCCATGAGCCCGAGGACGGAAAACGAATCCTTGATCACCGTCGTCAAGGCACTGGTCGCCGCTCCAGCGACGCCGCTCACATCGTTGGTGAGGCGCGACATCAGCCGGCCGGAGAGATTGTCGCTGAAGTAACCTGTCGGCAGCCGCAGCAACCGCCGGAACATCTCCTCACGCAGGTTGGTGACGAGATGCTGGGCGATCCACGTCATCGCGTAGTCGGCCACCAGGCCGACCAGTGCGCGCAAAAGGAAGACGAGGAATATCGCCGCCGGATAAATGAGCCAGTCGAGCCTGCCCTGCTGGCGGGCGAAGCCGTCGTCGAGGACGTACTTCAGGAGTGCGGGGAATGCGGGTTCCAGTACCGAGGACAGAACCATGCAGCCAAGGGCCACCGCAAACGCCCACCGGTAAGGGCGTACGTAGGCCAGGAGGCGGCCATACAATTTCCTGCTGCTGAAGCGTTGGACGTCGATATCTTTCATGAATTCTTTGTCAGGGCCTGTGTTCAACAGGCCGAGCGCGACAGACGAATGGTACCAGCCTCGTCAATCCCGGACGGCAATGGTCCGCAGCCTGTGGGCCCACCGATTTGGCACGCTGGTCTGGTTTCGCGACCCGATGCAGATGTTGCCGGGTGATGGTCTTTTCCCGAAATTCGCGATTCGGGTGCGAAAATGCTTGTCCGGTCGGCCTTTGTGTTCTGCGCGTAGCCGTGTCCGAGCTATTGCTGAGGTGCGGAATCTTGGGTGCGCACCCCCCAATTTCCCCTGCAAACTTGTCGCCGTGTTCTTCGTTTGCCCAAGCGCGCTGACGGCCGAATAGCCCCTTTTTCGAACCAAACCCGATGAAGCTAGCCATTGTTCGCCAGGCCTACACGCCTTTCGGCGGTGCCGAGCGATTTGTGGAGCGGGCTGCCGAAGCTCTGCAATCGGACGGGGTTTCCATCACGATCGTGGCCCGGCGGTGGACCGGGATGCCGGCCTATGGCCTGGAGCCCTGTGACCCGTTCTATGTGGGGCGGGTCTGGCGCGATGCCGGTTTTGCGCGCTGCGTTCGGCGATTGATCGCAGGGCGGCGTTTCGACCTAGTGCAGAGCCATGAGCGAGTTCCCGGCTGCGACATCTTCCGCGCTGGCGACGGCGTGCACGCCACGTGGCTGGCCCAGCGCGAGCGCATGCGGGGATGGCCGGCCCGTCTGTCCCATGCGCTTTCCCCGTGGCACCGTTACACGCTAGCGGCAGAGCGGCGTGTCTTTGCGGATCCAGGACTGAAGGCGGTGATCTGCAATTCCCAAATGGTGCGGGATGACATTGCCCGTCGTTTTTCCGTCCCTGACGGCAAGCTCCACGTCGTCTTCAACGGCATCGACCTGGCAGCGTATTCACCGGAACTGCGGGAACGGCACCGTCTGTCCGTGCGCCATCAAGTCGGTGTGGACAACGCGATTCCGGTCATTCTCTTCGTCGGGTCAGGCTTCGAGAGGAAAGGCTTGGGGGTACTGATAGACGCCTTTGCCGCGATGGATGAATCCTCGGCCCAACTGTGGGTGGTCGGGCTGGACAAGCATGCCGCCCGGTACGAGGCCCAGGCCCGCCGTCGGGGCGTGGCGGATCGGGTCCGGTTTCTCGGTCCGCAGCAGGACGTCAAACCCTATTACGGCGCGGCGGACGCCTTCGCGTTGCCGACGCTCTACGACCCGTTCCCCAATGCGGTGCTGGAGGCGTGGGCGTGCGGCCTTCCGGTGGTCACCAGTGATTCTTGTGGCGCCGCCGAACTGGTCGATCCGGGCCGCAACGGCTATGTCTGCGACGCCCTCGATGTGGCTGGATTGGCCCGCGCCCTTGATGCGCTATGCGGCCCTGGGGTGGCGGAGAGCCTTAGAGCGGCGGCACGTCGGACGGCGGAGCCCCTGTCGATCTGCGCGATGGCGGAGCGTCTGGGCGGGCTGTATCGGCAGCTTCTTCGAGAGGCTGTGTGGGAGAGCGCCCGTTTACCGGAAGATCCGGGAGGCTGATGAAACGAAGAGAAGAAAAGGGCGGGCGGAGATCCCGGGGGCCTCTGTTCTCCTGATGGGACAATTGTGACATTGGCTGCCGGTGGGCATGCCGGGCTGAGGACCCAGGTTGGCCGGCGGTGATCGCCGGCTTGACCGTCATCAGCCTCTGCCACTATATTCGCCCACATGGACAGCGAGTTGGCAGGACTGGAAGAGAAGGTGGGGCAGATGCTCGCGTATTGCGAGGCGCTGGCGACGGAAAACCATTCCCTTCGCTCGCAGATTTCGGATCTGGAAAGCGAGCGTCGGCGCCTTACCGAGAAGATCGAAGCGGTATCGCGGCGGATAGAAGACCTGATGGCGCAAATTCCTCAGTGAGATGGGTCCGGCAGAAATGAGCCATGTACTGGATGTGACGTTGATGGGGCGCACTTATCGCGTTGCCTGCGAGCCCGCCGAGCGAGAGGCGCTAATGTCTGCGGTGTCTTACGTGGATGGGAAGATGCATGAGTTGGCGGGGCGTTCGCGCATCGGTGGCGAGCGCCTGCTGGCAATGGCTGCGCTCAACATTGCTCACGATCTCATTTTGGCGCAGCGAGTTGATGGCGTTGACGTGGGTCAGGTAAAACGCCGTATTGATTCCCTCAGCGACCGAATTGGCACTATGCTGTCGATACAAGGCGACCTTCCGGCTGCGGTCGAGGCCAGTTAGGATCGTCGCCCAAGAGTTTGAAGAATCCCCTGCGGTGTTCGTTAAGGCCATATATTCCTTGAACCAATATATTGGCATCATGGACACTGACCAACTAAGCCGCTGTTGTGCGTGCCCCTCGCCGGGCTTGCCTGATGCGGCAGGAAGGTGACCGCCTTGGACCCTAGGTTCAGGATGCCGGTCTGACGGCACAGGCGGGGGACCCCATCCTACAAAGCGCGGATTTGTCCGCGCTTTGTTTTTGCATCTACTCAATGGGCTCGCCCATAAGCTTTCGGCCCGTGGCACGCGGATTGGTGCTTCGGCCCGCGACATCGGCATTCTGACGGGGTGTGGTTGGATCCACGATGCTTCGGCAATCACCATTTTCTGCGTTTTGGCCGAGCCCTTTACGTCAGAGCCGCGGAACGCCCAACTCATAGCACCTGTTGCAGAACATCCTCTTGGCAGGGTTAGTGATCCCAGTCACGGCGTGCCATGCCGTCGGCTCGGTAGACTCGATGCCGTTGGAGGCGGCAACGATACCGATCGGGGTGTTCCCCGGGCTGGTCCGGGCTTGCGATGCGGCGGGGCGATCAGGCTGAGGGTGGCTGAGTCCTGAAGACTGCCGCATTGACAATCTCCAGCCGCTTACTAAGTTTGATCATTCTTCGGTCTCTTCAGCAGGAGCCCATGTGCGAACCCAGCAGCAGATCACCAATGCGTTGTCGATTGACGTGGAAGACTACTTTCAGGTTGCCGCCCTCGCGCCGTACATCGATCGCAACCGGTGGGAGGGCCAGGAATGCCGGGTCGAGCGCAACGTCGAACGTATCCTCGAAATGCTTGACGCCCATGAGGCCAAAGGGACCTTCTTCATCCTGGGCTGGGTTGCCGAGCGCTATCCCATGATGGTGCGCCGTATAGCCGCGTATGGCCACGAGGTGGCGAGTCACGGGTATGGTCATCAACGTGCTACGGACCAGTCGCCGCGGGCCTTCAGCGCGGACATCCGGCTCGCCAAAGCTGTCCTGGAGGACATTTCCGGCGCGGAGGTGACCGGCTACCGGGCCCCGAGCTTTTCCATTGGGGAATCAAATCCATGGGCCCTCGAATGCATCGAGCAGGCCGGCTATCGATACAGTTCGAGCATTTACCCGGTGCGGCACGACCATTACGGCATGCCTCTCGCTCCCCGTTTCACCTTCCGTCCGTCCGCCGGATTGGTGGAAGTCCCGATCTCCACGGTGCGCATGTTCGGGCGCAACTGGCCTGCCGGCGGCGGAGGATTTTTCCGGTTGTTGCCGTACGCTACATCGCGCTGGGCGGTGCGAAGAATCAACAAGGCCGATCGCCGCCCCGCCATCTTCTATTTCCATCCCTGGGAAATCGATCCTCATCAGCCGCGGGTGAAAGGGGTGAGCGCCAAGACGCGCTTCCGCCATTACGTGAATCTCGGCCGCACCGAGGCCAGATTGCGCAGGCTGCTGGCTGATTTCCACTGGGGACGGGTGGATCAAGTCTTCCTTCGTGGTGATCAAGAGAACCCTGGTGCAGAAGTTTTGCCTCCCGTGCCGCCGGAAGCGGTTTCGTTGGCCCATCCGTAAGTTGCACTATCGCCGCGTTTAGGCCAAAGCCGCGTGTATTCCGTCGATTGTGTCGTTGTCGGCGCGGGCGTCGTCGGGCTTGCGGTTGCTCGCGCACTGTCGGGACGGGGAAGGGAGGTTCTTGTCCTCGAAAGCGCGGATACGTTCGGTTCGGGCATCAGTTCCCGCAATAGCGAGGTCATCCACGCGGGCATCTACTACCGTGCGTGCTCCCTCAAGGCTCAGTTGTGCGTGGAAGGGCGCGCCCTTGTGTATGACTATTGCGCCCTCCGGTCCATTGCCCGTCGCCAATGTGGCAAGCTGATCGTCGCCACCGATCATGGGGACAACGAGCGGCTTCTGGCGCTGAACGAGAAGGGGCTCGCCAACGGGGTTCGGGATCTCAAGTTGCTGGGCGCGGACCAAGCCAACCAACTGGAACCCAATCTGGCATGCACTGCGGCACTGCTATCGCCGTCGACGGGCATCATCGATTCCCACGAATATATGCGCTCGCTGCTCGGTGATATCGAACGTGCTGGCGGAACCGTGGTGTTTCGCTCGTCGGTGGTCCGTGGGCGGGCCGGCAATGGGGGGATCGTGCTTGCCGTCGGCGGCAGTGATCCGATCGAAATCTGTTGCCGGACGGTGATCAATTGTGCCGGTCTGGGGGCGCGCCGCCTGGCAGCCGCGATCGAAGGCGTCCTCCCGGGTTCTGTTCCACCGCTTTTTCTGGCCAAGGGCAACTACTTTTCGCTGGCACCAAAGT
>JBAWHH010000197.1:0-2771 GCA_049593715.1 Rhodocyclaceae bacterium | reverse complement strand
TGAACCGGCCCGCGTTGCGCAGGAGATTGCGCAGCTTCCCATCTTGCGCGCCGGGAGGATGGCCGTGGCGCTGCTCCATCACGCGCCCCTCCACGACCACGCCGCGGCTGTCGCCAAAGCCCGGATAGAGGGTGATCGCGTCGCGCCCCGCCAGCGCAGCGCCCGGTGCGGCCAAGGCCGCGGCGAGGGCCAGCCAGCAGGCCAGTGGCGAGATCTTCACCTAGCGAGTTCCTTTGCCGGTTCGGGAACGGGGGAAAGGGGCCAAGCTCGGATTTTCACTCGGCAGTTTGCGAGATCGTTCAAGCCAGGCCCCCATTCGCTCTTTCTTCGCTTACCGAGAGCGCGCATCGAACGGAGCGATGCCCCTACCGCCATGCGCTTTCCCCAATGCGGGAGAAGAACGAGTTACGCCGCCTTCCATTCGTTCAGCAGCGTGGTGAGCGTGGTGGATAGGCTGTCGAACTTGCTGCCCGCGGTCATCAGCCCCTCGGCCTTGGCCCGTTCGCCCTGCAAGGCCAGGCCCAGCACGGTGCCGGCCTCGGCATGAAACTGGGCGTGCAGATCCAGCGCCTTCCGGTAGTAGTCCGAGCCCTTGGCCCCGGCCGGGATGTTGTCGCCGTACAGCCATTTCCCGAACTCGCACCGATCGGGCAACTTGACCACCTCCGGATCGAAATCGCTGGTGCCGCTCGCGATCGCATTGGCCAGCCGCTCCTTCCACTGCCCGTGGGCAGAGATTGCCTTGGTGATGTTCTCAGCTTCCATCGCTTCCTCCCTCCTTTTTCCAGATTGGCAGATTGTCGGCACGCCAGCCGAAGCCCCGGACGGAAGACCACTTGCGCAGAGGCCACAGCGCCGCCCGGGAATCCGATTGCCGTACCGAATAGCCAGCTTAGATCACTCGCCCGCCATATGCCAGAACGAAATGCCTCTGCGAGATCTGCTGCAGCGCCCGACATTCAGGTGCTTATTGGCGCGAATCGTCGGCGTACCGGAAGCATGGGCGCCACGCCCGGATGGTCGTTTCCCCTTGCCAGGCTAGCCGATCCTTGCCGGCCGGCCTTACTCTGTCGAAGTCCGCTGGACACCCTTGCCAGCATCGAGGCGCGCGATGGCCGAGAGGAGCCGCTCCGCGTTCGCCGGGGTGCTCTGCAGGTACGCGGTTTCTTCCAGCGCCCTGTAGACCTCCAGGGATAGCATCACCACGGAAGGTCTTCCTGGGCGGGTGATGACTAGCGTCTCATGCTTGCTGCAGACCCGATCCATGGTTTCGGCGAGGTTGGCGCGAGCGGTCGTGTAGGTGATGGCGTCCATGCAGATCCTTCAGCGATGAGCGCGAATGTACGTTCCGCATGGCGGGCCGTCTACGGGCCCGGAGAACTTCTCCGCCGCGGTCGTAAGCGTCTGTCGGAGCCAAATCTGATGTGTGCTGTTCGCAGGGTCGGTCGCGGGGCGGCGTTCCGACCTTCCGATTCAGCCGGCCGTCCGGCTGAATTGAACTTTGATCATGAGATGGCGGGAATGCGCGACAATCCGCTCTCGAATCTGATTGTTGCCGAGGTCCGCCATGGAACTGACCGCCGTGCTTACCCCCGCCGAGGAAGGTGGCTTCGTTGCGCTTAACCCGGAAACCGGGACAACGACCCAAGGAGAGACTGTAGAGGAGGCAATCGACAATCTCCGGGAGGCGACTGCCCTCTACCTGTCGGAGTTCCCCTTGGCGAAGACGGGTCGTCCATTGGTGACGGTGTTCTCTGTCCCGGAGCATGCCTAAACTGCCCCGCGTTTCTGGCGCTGAGGCAATTCGCGCACTGCAGCGGCTCGGGTTCGAGAAGATCCGGCAAAGCGGGAGCCACGTCGTCCTGCGCCGTGGCTCTAAAGGCTGTGTCGTTCCGCTGCACGCGGAGCTGAAGGTCGGCACCCTCGCTGGCCTACTGCGCCAAGGGGAGGTTTCACCGGACGAGTTCATCGCCGCGCTCTGAAACGCCCGCGGTCCGATCCGGGTGACCCCGCCTACAAAATCATCCCCGCCCCCACCGTATTGTTGGTCGCCTCGTCGATGACGATGAACGCGCCGGTGGTGCGGTTGGTGGCGTAGGGGTCGGCGCAGACGGGCTGGGCGAGCTTGAGCGACACTTTGCCGATGTCGTTCATGTTCAGCCGCCCGGTGGGGGCGCGTTCCAGGGTGTTGATGTCGAGGCGGTGGGCGATGCCGGCCACCAGCGCCTTGACCTCCCGCGTGGTGTGGCGGACGAGGTAGCGGCGGTTCAAATCCAGCGGCACTTCTGATAGCCAGCACACCATGGCGTCCAGTTGCTTGCGCGGCTGCAGCTCATCGGCCGCCGCGACGATGAGATCGCCGCGGGAAAGGTCGATGTCGTCTTCCAGCAGCAGGGTGACGGACTGCTCGGCGATGGCGCGCGGGACGGACTGGTTGCCGATGCGGATTTCGCTGATGCGGCTGACGCTGCCGGCCGGCAACACGCGAACTTGGTCGCCGACGGCGATGGTGCCGGCTTCGACGCGGCCCATGTAGCCGCGGAAGTCGTGCAGCGCCGGGTCTTCCGAAGCCTGGGGCCGGCAGACATACTGCACCGGGAAGCGGAACGGTTCGGCGTGTTCGCTGTGGGCGCTGGGGGCAGCTTCCAGGATGTCCAGCAGGGTCGGCCCTTGATACCAGTCGAGCCGGTCGCCGCGGTCCACCACCATGTCGCCGTTGAGAGCGGACAGCGGCAGGAAGGTCACGTCGCCGATGCCCACCTGGGCGGCGA
>JBAWHH010000196.1:0-2257 GCA_049593715.1 Rhodocyclaceae bacterium | reverse complement strand
ATGGCCTGCAGCAGTTCCGCCTCGCGGATCGGCCGGTCCAGGTACATCACGCCTTCAATGGGCGCATCGAAGCCGGTGAGCAGCATCGATTTCACGATCAGGAAAGCCAGCGGATCGGCTTTGCCGGCGTCCGGGTGGCGCAGCGGTTTCTTGAAGCGCTCGATGCGGTCCTTCTGCGCAGCCTCGTCCGTCCAGACCTTCCAGGCCGGGTCGTCGTTGTTACTGCCCGAGATGACCGGCGCAAAGACGATCCGCGCCAGCAGATCCCGATACCGCCAGGCCTGCACCCGCGCCTGCACGCCGGGCGGGCGTTGGCACAGCGCCTCGTCGTCCATGGCCTTGTCTTCCGCGCTCAGCGCCTCGGCCTGCGCCAGCAGTTCGTCCCGTGCGGCGGCGAAAGCGTCCAGGTAACGCACCACCGCCAGCCGGCTGTAGGCCACCACCTGGGCCTTGAAGCCGTTGGGCAGGATGTGCGTGACGTAGTGGCGCAGCATGTCCCGCGCCTTGTCGCGGATCAGGTCCGGCGCCTCGAAAATCTGGCCGCGGGTGGCGTATTTCCGCTTGATCGCCTCCAGTTCCTCCGGTGTGTGCTCGCGGAACAAATCCTCGAACAACTCGTCCAGGCTGGCGCCATCCTTCACCGCGCCATAAGCCGTGCGGCCTTCGTAGAGGATGGGCACGATGGCGCCGTCGGCCTCCGCCTCGCGGATGGTGTAGCGGTCGATGAATTCGCCGAAGATCTCGTGGGTGCGCTTGCGCTCGCCCATCAGGATCGGCGTGCCGGTGAAGCCGATGCGCGCGCAATTGGGCAGACCCGCTTGCAGGGCCGCCTGCAGGTCGCCGGCTTGGCTGCGGTGGGCCTCGTCCACCAGCACCAGAATGGCCTCCTCCTCGTTCAACACGTCGGCGGTGTAGGGCGGGGGCACGGGTTCCCGCGCCACGGTTTTGGGCAGATCCTCCCGCGTCAGCCCCGGTTCGCCGGCCGCGTCGCCGCGCTGCTTCTGGATCATGCCGAACACGACATCCGGCCCCGGCCGGCGCAGGTGGCGCTTCAGGTCGTCCGCCGAGGTGGCGCGCAGCACGTTCTGTCCGGTGAGGGTGGCGGTCTCGGAGAGCTGGCTTTCCAGGTCGGTGCGGTCCGTCACCACCACCACCTTGAAACGGCGCAGCAGCGGGTCGGTGCGCAGCTTGCGCATCAGGAACACCATCGTCAGGCTCTTGCCCGAGCCCTGGGTGTGCCAGACGATGCCGCCGCGCCGGTCGTGCTCGCCATCCTGGCGGCGGGTCTTGCCGGTACGCAGCCGGTGCACGGCGCGGGTCACCGCGCGGTACTGCTGATAGCGGCAGATCGACTTCACCGTCTGGCCTTCGGCGGTCATGAACAGGGTGAAATGCCGCACCACGTCCAGCAGGTGGGCCGGCCGCAACAGGCCTGCGACCAGGCGCTCCTGCTCGGCAAGCAGGGGCTTTCCCGCGGGTTTGCCCAGTTCGGCGGCGACTTCCGCCTCGATTGCCGCTTCCGGGCCCATCACCGTCTTCCACGCCGCGTAGTGGCGGAAAGCGGCGCCCACGCTGCCGACCCGCGCCTCGTCGAAGCTGGTGGCGATGAGCAACTGGTTGGTGTGGAACAGCGGCTCGTTGCCCTCGTTGTCGTCCACCTCCCCGGCGGCGCGGCGCTGGTTGCTGTAGCGGCGCAACTGGTCCACCGCTTCGGTCAGGGGCTCGGGCACGCTGGGGCTTTTGCACTCCACCACCACCAGCGGCATCCCATTCACCAGCAGCACCAGGTCGGGCACGATGAATGCCTTGCCGCGGGTGTAGCCCGGCGGGCAATCCACCCGGTACTGGCTGATCACGGTGAACGCGTTGCGCTCCGGGTGTTCCCAGTCGATATAGTGGATCGTCTGGCCGCGGCCGCCGTCCCAGCCGGGCAGGCCCTCCACGGTGATGCCGCCCAGCAGCAGTTCGGTGGCGGCGCGGCTGGCTTCCATCAGCCGGTGGCCGGGGAGGCGGGTCAGCGCGCCGATGGCCTGGGTCAGACGCTCGTCGTCCAGCCAGGGCTGGCCGTCGCGCAGGTTCAGCCCATGGAGCTGGCGGCGCAGCGTGGTTTCCTGGAAAACCTCGGTGAAGCTGGTCCGGCCGGTGTGGGCGGGGTCGTCGAGGTCGCCTTCGACGTGGTGCCAGCCCATCGCCAACAGTTGCTCGACGAAGGGCTTTTCAACGGTTTCGAGTTCCCAGTTCATGACCCAGTCGCCCA
>JBAWHH010000195.1:0-13400 GCA_049593715.1 Rhodocyclaceae bacterium | reverse complement strand
GCCGATGCCGGCAGCCAGCAACGTAAGGGCGGAAACCGCGACGACTAGGGATGGGCGCATGGGGTACCTCCCAATCGGTCTGAGCCAGGGCCGCTCGCCCGGAAGGCACAAACGGCTGCGACCCTAGTTGAGGGGACAACCTCCGGGCATTGTCGCCGCCCTCGATGATGAGCGGGAGCCCTGCCACGGTGATCGCATAGGCCGTTCGCGGCTCCCCTGCTGCGCGGCAAGTAAGCTGGTTCGGCTTCGCCGGGCTAGCCGCCTAGTCCGCTCCGAGCGCCATCTCCGCGCGGACCTTGAGGGCGGCATTCATGGCGTCGAAGCCTCGGCGGATGTCCCCTTCGAGCCAGCCACGCATCAACGGCACCAGGGCACCCACATAGTCTTCCCGCTGCTCGAAGCGCACGTTTCCCGGACCGATGCGGTCGATCAGGAAACGATGGTCGCCATCGAAGATACCGGGCAGCGGCAGCCGGCCGATCCAGCGCAGTTCCCTTTCCGCCTGCAGGGTCAGTATCGTCGCGTTGAAGGACATGCCCGGCCCGCGCGGAAGCCTGACCCGGGCGGCGATGCGACTGGCTGGCCGCGCTTCGCCCCGCACGCGGACGAGGAAAGGATTCCACGCGGGGTAACTGGCGAAGTCGCCGAGGATGGCCCAGACCCGTGCCGGGTCGGCGGCGATCTCGATTTCCGTGAGAATCTGGTGGTAGAACATCCGGTCTCCGTTCGCGGCGGGGCGTTGCCGACCCGCGATCAAGGGCTAAACTGAAAAACGGGAGCGCTTGGTCGTTTCCGCTGCCCACACCGGGGACCGATATAATCCCTCGATCCCCAACCGCGGAGGTGCCATGCGCTTCGAGGGCAGTGCCAATTATGTCGCGACGCCGGACTTGATGCTGGCGGTCAATGCGGCGGTGACCCTGCAACGCCCCCTCCTCATCAAGGGCGAGCCGGGCACCGGCAAGACCATGCTGGCGGAGGAAGTCGCCGGAGCCCTGGGGCTGCCGCTGATGGAGTGGCACATCAAATCCACTACCAAGGCGCAACAGGGCCTGTACGAATACGATGCGGTGTCGCGCCTGCGCGATTCGCAACTGGGCGACGGCCGCGTGCACGACATCGCCAACTACATCGTTAAAGGCGTCTTGTGGCAGGCGTTCGAGGCGGAAACGCCGACGGTGGTGCTGATCGACGAGATCGACAAGGCAGACATCGAGTTCCCCAACGATCTGCTGCGCGAACTGGACCGCATGGAGTTCTACGTCTACGAAACGCACCAATTGGTACAGGCGCGGCAGCGGCCGATCGTGTTCATCACCAGCAACACTGAGAAGGAACTGCCGGACGCTTTCCTGCGCCGGTGTTTTTTCCACTACATCCGTTTCCCGGACAAGGAGACGATGCACCGCATCGTCGACGTCCATTTTCCGGATCTGAAGAAGACGCTGATCCGTGAAGCGCTGGAGGTCTTCTTCGAACTGCGGGAGATTCCCGGGCTGAAGAAGAAACCCTCCACGTCGGAATTGCTGGACTGGATCAAGCTGCTGGTGGCCGAGGACATTCCGCCCGAAGCCTTGCGCAGCGCGGACAGAAAGGTGTCAATTCCGCCACTGCATGGCGCCCTGCTCAAGAACGAGCAGGACGTGCATTTGTTCGAACGCTTGATTTTCATGGCCCGACAGAACCGCTGAACGCCCCACCGCCCATGGCCGATTCGTCGAACAAGGTCAACATCACCTCCGCTTGCGCCAACCCGGGCTTGGTGCCGGCACAGGACGATTGGCGCAACCGAGCGTTCCGGGCCGTTTGGCCCATCGCCATCCTGGTGCTGGGCTATGCGGCCTGGTCTGCTGCAGACTGGGTCGGACGAACTTCCGCGTTGCTTTCCGCGGCGCTGCTCACCGGCGCGCTGGCGTGCGTATGGGGTCATCCGCTTCCTCGCAGCCGCGCCCTCTCGCGGCTGGCCGACATACTGGTGGTTTGCGCGGGCCTCGCCGGGTTGCCGCCTGGACTCGCCCTGGTCACGGCCTGGGGCGACGCGCGTGGCGTCGTGCTGCTGCAAGAGGCGCTGTTCTGGGCGCCGGTGCTCGCCGGTTACCTCGGCATCGTTTTCCATGGCCAGCCTATCGTCGTGCTGCTGCTCGGCGAGACGATCTACGCCCTGCTCTACTCCGGCAACAGCGCCGTGCTGCATCTCACCGGACAACCGCTCATCACCCAGGGAGCACTTGGCTATTTTGCCCAGCCGGCGATCGTCGGAACCATCTCGGTGGTTTTCGGCCAGGTACAGGGCGCCGTCGACTCGGCGCGGCGGCAGGCGCGTCTGGCGGAACATCTGGCCGAGGCCGATGCCCTAACCGGGCTGGCCAACCGGCGGCGCTTCCGCCAGGATCTGGCCCTCGCCCTGGGAGACCGACGTGCCCAGCCAGTTTCGCTGGTGTTGATCGACCTCGACCATTTCAAACAGATCAACGACCGTTACGACCACCAGAAAGGCGACGAAGTCCTGAAACATTTCGCCCGTACGGCACGGCTGACGCTACGCGAGTCGGATCACCTTTATCGCTGGGGCGGCGAAGAATTCGTCCTCATGCTGGGCGGAACGGGGTTACAGGTCGCCGCGGATCTGGCGGAACGGCTGCGCGGACGCATTGCGGCCGAGCGTTTTCCCATCCCCCAAACGGTGACGATCAGCCTCGGTGTGGCTCAGTTCGTCCAGGGCGAAAGCCCGGATGCCCTGTTCGAGCGCACCGATGCGGCCCTTTACGAGGCCAAGGCGACCGGCCGCAATCGCGTGCAGTGCGCCGAGCCAGTGGCGCAGATCCGCATCGCCTGAGCGATTTGCGGTGCTGATCGACTTTTTCCTGCACCTCAAGTCCCAGGCCCTGCCGGTTTCCACCGGCGAACTGTTGACCCTGCTCCGGGCTCTGGAGCAGCGTGTATGCGGCTACTCCATCGACGAGTTCTACCATCTTTCCCGCGCCTGCCTGGTCAAGGACGAATCGCTTTTCGACAAATTCGACCGCGCGTTCGGTACTTACTTCAAGGATGTGGAGGCGATTCCCGGCCTGGCGGCGCAGGTTCCGGAGGACTGGCTGCGCCTGATGGTCAAGCGTCACCTCACCCCGGAGGAGAAGGCCAAGCTGGAGAAGTTGGGCTGGGACAAGTTGATGGAGGAATTCCGCAAGCGCCTGGAAGAACAGAAGGAGCGCCACGCCGGCGGCAGCAAGTGGGTCGGCACCGGCGGAACCTCGCCTTTTGGCGCCCATGGCTACCACCCGGAAGGCTACCGCGTGGGGCCGGAATCCGCGGGCCACCGCACCGCGGTCAAGGTGTGGGATCAGCGCGTTTTCCGCAACCTCGACGATTCGGTCGAGTTGGGGACGCGCAACATCAAGGTGGCGCTGCGGCGGCTGCGCCGCTTTGCCCGCGAAGGCGCGGCGGACGAACTGGATCTGGACGGTACGATCGCCGCCACCGCCAGGAATGCCGGTTACCTGGACCTAAAAATGCGCCCGGAGCGGCACAACGCCGTCAAGGTGCTGTTGTTTCTCGACGTCGGCGGTTCCATGGACGACCACGTGCGCGTATGCGAGGAGTTGTTCTCCGCCGCGCGGGCCGAGTTCAAGCACCTGGAACATTTCTACTTCCACAACTGCGTCTATGACCACGTTTGGCGCGACAACCGGCGCCGCCACAACGAGCGCTACGCGACGCAGGATGTCATGCACAAATACGCCGCGGACTACAAACTGGTGTTCGTCGGCGATGCCGCCATGAGCCCCTACGAGATTCTGCAACCCCGCGGCTGCATCGAATACATGAACGAAGAGCCGGGGGTGACCTGGATGCGCCGGCTGCTGAACACCTACCCCTCATCGATCTGGCTCAACCCGGAGCCGGAACAGATGTGGGGCTATCACCACTCGATTTCCCTCATGCGCGAACTGATGGACGAGCGCATGTTTCCGCTGACCCTGGACGGCCTGGAGCGGGGAATGCGCCTGTTGACGCGGCAGGGCAGCCGGCTCTGAAGGCGCGGGTTCGGAGGCGGGTTCAGCGCGCCGCGGGGACGCGGAAGGCATCCTGGGTGAGCAGGTCCATCCCGCAGTTCAGGCTTTCCACCCAGTCGATGAAGCGCCCGACCATCTCGCGGCCGACGAAGCGGCTGCCGTGCTGGGGAACGATGGCCTGGATGTCGAGTTGCCGCACCATGTTGGCCCACAACCGGCAAACCTTGTTGGAGCCCATGTAGCGCCGGTGAAAGCCGAGCATATAGCGCAGATGGGCATCGAAATCGCTCACCGGTTCTCCGGCTACTTCCGGGGACACCAGCGACGCACCCAGGTCGCCGGAAAACAGGATCTTCGACACCGGGTCGTAGAACTGGAAATTGCCTTCCGAGTGCAGAAAGTGGGCGGGCAAGGCGATGATCGTTCCAGACCCGAAGGGAATGACCGCGCCGTCGTCGGGAATGGCGACGATGCGATCGGCGTCCACCCGGCCGGTGGTGAAGTGGGGCAGGAAGCGGACCCACAGGCGCGAGATGAGCACCTTGCATTGGGAGGCAACGAACCACTTGTTCACCGAAGCGATCACGTCCGGATCGGCGTGGGAAGAGAGGATGTACATCAAGTCCTTAAGCGCCACGTGTTTTTGCAGCGCCAGCAGCAGGCTGTTATAGCTCAGCCCGCCGCCCGGATCGATGAGCGCCGCCCGGCCGCTATCGATGACCAGGAACTGGTTGCACTGCACCGCCGCATCGCCGCCACTTTCGACGAGGTCGTAAAACCCCACGCAAACATGCGATCCATCGTTGTAAAGCTCGACAGCCATTGGCATTCCCTGTTCGGATCGGTCGCAGAGCCTGACGTGACGCTGGCTTGACCCGCGCGATGCGCTAAAGCCGTTGCACCGCCGCGCTGACCGTGTTTGTTTTCAGTGCCCCTGTGCCGGCGGCGCCACTTTGACGACTTCTTCCAGGGTCGTCACACCCGCTGCGACTTTCATGGCGCCGCTCACCCGCAACGGCTTCATGCCTTCACGATAGGCCTGCTCGCGCAGCCGGGCCAGATCGGTGCTCGGCGTGATGAGCCGTTTCATTTCCTGCGACATGAGCAGAATCTCGTACAGGCCCATGCGCCCGAGAAAACCAGTCATCCGGCACTCCAGACACCCAACCGCCTGATAGACCTTTGGGGGGCGGTTGGCTTTCCAGGGCGCAACCAGTTCGTCCCAAAGCTTTTCGTCCTCGCTGCGCTGAGCCTGAACCGCCGCCTTGCAGTGCGGACACAGGGTACGAATCAGGCGCTGCGCCATCACGCCCAGCAACGTGGCGTTGAGCAGATAAGCCGGCACGCCGAGATCGAGCAGACGCGTGATGGCGGTGGGCGCATCGTTGGTGTGCAGGGTGGACAGCACGAGGTGGCCGGTGAGAGCAGCCTGGATCGCCATTTCCGCCGTCTCCAGATCGCGGATTTCGCCCACCATGATGATGTCCGGATCCTGGCGCATGAAGGCGCGGATGCCCTGGGCAAAGCCCATTTCGATGCCGTGCTGAACCTGCACCTGATTGAAACTGGGCTCGATCATTTCGATCGGATCCTCGATGGTGCAGACATTGACCTCGGGCGTCGCCAGTTGCTTGAGTGTGGAATAAAGCGTGGTCGTCTTGCCCGAACCGGTGGGCCCCGTCACCAGGACGATCCCATTGGGCTGGCGGGTCATGCCGTCCCAGCGCCCGATATCGTCCTCGGAGAAGCCTAGCTCGGCAAAATCGCGGACCAGTACTTCCGGGTCGAAGATGCGCATGACCATCTTCTCGCCGAAAGCGGTGGGCAGCGTGGACAGGCGCAGTTCCACCTCCTGGCCGTCCGCAGTGCGTGTCTTGATCCGGCCGTCCTGTGGACGGCGTTTCTCCACCACGTCCATGCGGCCGAGGATCTTGATGCGGCTCATCATGGCGTTTAGCACCGCCACCGGGATCTGATAGACCTGATGCAGCACACCGTCGATACGGAAACGCACGATGCCCAAATCGCGCCGCGGCTCGACGTGGATATCACTGGCGCGCTGCTCGAAGGCGTATTGCCACAGCCAGTCGACGATATGGACGATGTGCTGATCGTTGGCGTCGAACTGGCGGTTGGTCCTGCCCATTTCCACCAGTTGCTCGAAGCCGGAGACGCCTCCCGCGCCGGCCAGCCCCGTCTGGGCCGCTTTCTTGACGGAACGCGCCAGATTGTAGAACTCCACCAAGTAGCGGCTGATGTCGTCGGGGTTGGAGACGACGCGCCGGATTTCCTTGCGCAAAATGGCGCGCAGTTCCTCCTCCCACTCGCGGACGAACGGCTCCGCCGTGGCGATAACCACTTCCCTCGTGGTCACCTGGATCGGCAGGATGCGAAACCGCGAAGCGTAGGCGTTCGACATCACATCGGTGACGGTGGAGAAGTCGATACGTAGCGGATCGATATGCACGTACTCGAGGCCGGCAAACTTGGCCAGCCAGTCGCTCAGCGCATCCAGGCCGAGGAGTTTGTGCGGCGGCACCGCCGATTTCCATTTCTGGTCGGCGACAACCACCAGGGGGTGGGTATCGCCGCGAAAATAGCGCCGCTCGCGCTGCAGGGCGGCCGCATCGTCCGCATTGACCACCCCGTCACGAACAAGGCCCTCGAGAACGTCTTGCAGCGTAAGCCGACGCTCAACTTGCGCTGGTCGGGTTTGCGTCTTGTCGGTACGTGGTGACATGGAATTCATGCGCCGGACTATAGCGGAGCGGTCAAACTGCCTCAAAGCAATCGATCACGCCCGACAAGCCGGATTGGAGGAACAGCGTCCACGCTGCTGCCAGCCCCGAACGCAAACGACAGGCTCTGTGGGACTCCGAGCAACCTTGCCAGGCCCGGGCGAAGGCCGGACAATGCCGGGCTGCCCAGAATGCAGTCCGCAACCGGGTTCCGATTGGGTCATATCCACCCTACTTCGCCATCTTGGAGGGTAATCGAAAATGGCTTTTCAAGTCACCGTTTCCCTTGGAGGCGGCAAGGAATTCGAATTCAACATCCTGCGCAGCGATCTGGCGGGACTCAGCCGCGATGCGGCCGACCTGTGGCTCGACAGGGAGTGGACCACTCTGGAGTGCGAACCCCTCAATCCAGTGGGCAAGATCCTGAAGCTTGACAAGATCCTCAGCGTGGCCAAATACGGCGGCGCGCGCCGCTTCGAGCGGGACGAAAACTGGGCGCGCCAGTACGCCCGCTGCGTTGCCCTGCTGCTGGACCGCCCAGCCATTAAGGTCGACGTGCCCGAACTGCGGGTCGGTTGAACAACGGTGGCGAACGCCGCCGGTCACGAGCCGAGCCGGCGGGTTCACACCAACAAACTGATCAGGTCACAACGTCTGGCGCTTGGCGGCCAGTGCGCGACGTGATCTGGGCGAGGTGTTGCGCCGCGTCGATCAACTGCGCCAAGGCTGCCTGGGCATCGAGGTCATGGCGCGACGTGTCGGGCTCGTAGCGCTCCAGGTACACCCTGAGCGTGGCGCCTTCGGTACCCGTGCCCGAAAGCCGGAAAACGATGCGCGAACCACCCACGAAGCCGATGCGCACGCCTTGTCTGGTGCTCACTGAACCGTCCACCGGATCGGTGTAGGCGAAGTCGTCCGCAAACTCCACTTCCAGTTCCCCGATGCGGGTACCCGGCAATTCGGGCAGCGCTCCCCGCAGATGCGCCATCAGGCCGTCGGCGGCGGCGGCGTCAACGCCATCGTAGTCGTGGCGCGAATAGTAATGGCGGCCAAAGCGCTGCCAATGGGCACGGATGATGGACTCCACCGATTCCTTGCGGGCGGCGAGCAGATTGAGCCAGAAAAGGACCGCCCACAGCCCGTCCTTCTCGCGCACGTGGTCCGAACCCGTGCCGTAACTCTCTTCCCCGCACAGGGTGACCTTGCCGGCATCGAGCAAGTTGCCGAAAAACTTCCAGCCGGTGGGCGTTTCGTAACAGCCGATACCCAGCGCTTCGGCCACGCGGTCCGCCGCGCGGCTGGTGGGCATGGACCGCGCCACGCCGACGATCCCCTGGGCGTAGCCGGGGACCAGCGTAGCGTTGGCGGCCAGTACGGCCAGGCTGTCGCTGGGGGTGACGACGAAACGGCGGCCGACGATCATGTTGCGGTCTCCGTCGCCATCCGAGGCAGCGCCGAAATCCGGCGCATCGTCGGAAAACAGCTCCTTCATCAGTTCTTCGGCGTACACCGGATTCGGGTCCGGATGGCCCTGCCCGAAATCCGGCAGCGGAACGGCATTGATGGCCGTGCCGGCCGGCGCACCCAGCAGATCCTCCAGGATCCTCTTGGCGTAGGGGCCGGTGACGGCATGCATGGCGTCGAAACGCATGCGAAACGTCCCTGAGCGGAAAAGGCCGCGGATAGCGTCGAAATCGAACAGGCGCTGCATCAGTTCCGCGTAATCGGCAACGGCGTCGATCACCTCCACGTTCATGCCGGCGACACGGGTTTCCCCAAGCCGCGCGAGATCGATGTCCGCCGCTTCGACAGTCTTGTACGCGCTGATTTCGCGGCTGCGGGCGTAGATGGCTTCGGTAATACGCTCCGGAGCAGGGCCGCCGTTGCCGATGTTGTACTTGATGCCGAAATCGCCGTCTGGCCCGCCCGGATTGTGGCTTGCCGAAAGAATCAACCCACCAAAGGCGCCGTGTTTGCGGATGACGCAACTCGCCGCCGGCGTGGACAGGATGCCGCCCTGCCCCACCAGCACCCGGCCGAAACCGTTGGCCGCCGCCATGCGCAAAATGATCTGGATCGCCTCGGCATTGAAATAGCGGCCATCGCCACCCACCACCAGGGTCTCGCCAGCGAAACCTTCGAGGGAATCGAACACCGACTGGACGAAGTTCTCGATGTAGCCGGGTTGGCTGAATACGGTGACCTTCTTGCGCAGGCCCGACGTGCCGGGGCGCTGCCCTTCGATCGGTTGGGTGGGTACGCTAAGTATGTTCATGGCGAGGCTCTCCTTTTCTGGTTGCGCGGATTATGCCCCATTGGCGGCTCCCGCCCGATGATGGGGGCAGCCGCGATGAGAACCGCACGAGGTCGGGAATACATCACTGCCGCCAGCCTCATGGATCGGCGGCGGATAAGCTCAGAACTCTTCCCGCACCCGCCAGAAACTGGCGTGCCGGGGCAGCCCCTTCGCCGTCAGTTCCCGATAGCGGTAAGTCACCGTGGCCCCCAGCGGTGGCGGATGGCGGCGCTGCTCGGCGGTGAAGCCGGTCCCCAGGGAGAATTGGCGGCCGCCGGGAGTGCGGACGATCAGGGCACCCAGCATTCCGTCGTAGCGGCCGCGACCGGGCCGATACCCGATCACCTCAGCCTCGGCATCGAGCCACGGCTTGAGCTTCAGCAGGGCGGGGCTGCGTCCCGTCTGGTAAGGCGCGTCGGCCAGATGAAGGATGAGACCTTCGCCGCCAGCCTTGGCGACCCGTTCGAGTCGCGCCATCAGCGCCGCGTGGTCCGCGACACGGAACTGCTCCACCGCCTGCAACCAGGGGACGGCAGCCTGCCGGACGATGTCGCGGATCCGCTCTGTACGCTGGGTGAAATTGCCCTGCCCATCCGGGAGTTCGAAGATCAAATAGCGAACACCGCGCCATTGGGCGTCGTCGGGGGAATCGCGCCGCACGATGCCGGACAGTTCCTCGAAACGTCGGTGGCCCAGCCAGAGTTCGCCGTCCAGTTTTTCCGCGGGCAGGCCGTCGAGGAACCAGCGGGGCGCGTGGATCTCGTTGCCACGTCGGGTCAGCAGGCGGCTCCCGTCCCAGAACGCGCGCACGCCGTCGAACTTTTCGCTGACCCAATACAGAGAAACATCCACACCCCCCTGGTAGGTCTCGGCGAGCAGCAGGGCTGGCGCCTGGGCAGACGCAGCGGCAGACCAGGCCATCGCCAGATACATCCAGCAAACGACGGCGAACCAGCGGGAGCCAGTTCCCAAGAGAGAGGTCTTCATTTCAGAGAGGCATCGTCCCGAGGCGTCGCCCCCGCACCATCAGAAGATGCGCTCGTCGGTCAGCAGTTGCAGCAGGTACTGGCCGTAGCTGTTTTTCGCCATTGGCGCTGCCAGGCGCCGCACCGCCTCGGCGTCGATGTACCCCAAACGAAAAGCGATCTCCTCGGGACAAGCGATCTTGAGGCCCTGGCGCTTTTCGATGGTCTGGATGAACTGGGAGGCCTCGATGAGGGATTCGTGGGTCCCGGTGTCCAACCAGGCGTGGCCGCGCCCCATCACGATCACATTGAGATCCCCCATTTCCAGATAGCGCCGGTTGAGGTCGGTGATTTCCAGTTCGCCCCGGGGCGACGGCTTCAGGGCAGCGGCGAGATCCGCCACCCGCTCGTCGTAGAAATAAAGCCCGGTCACTGCATAGCGGGATTTGGGATGGGCAGGCTTTTCCTCCAGGCTCACGGCGCGCCCCGCGGCATCGAACTCCACGACGCCGTAGCGTTCCGGGTCGGTCACCGCATAGGCGAAAACCGTCGCCCCCCGCGGCGTGGCGGTGGCTTTGCGCAGATCTGCCGCGAACTCATGGCCGTAAAAAACGTTGTCCCCTAGAACTAGCGCGGAAGGCCTACCGCCGATGAAGTCGCGGCCGATGATGAAGGCCTGCGCGAGACCGTCCGGGCTGGGTTGGACGGCGTAGCTCAGACTCAGCCCCCACTGGCTGCCGTCGCCCAGCAATTGTGTAAACCGCGGGGTGTCCTGGGGCGTGGAAACGACGAGTATGTCCCGAATCCCCGCCAGCATGAGCGTCGATAGCGGGTAATACACCATAGGCTTGTCGTAGATCGGCAGCAACTGCTTGGATACGACCTGGGTGACCGGGTGTAGCCGCGTGCCGGATCCCCCGGCGAGGATGATGCCTTTGCGCATGTCGTCAGGGCCTTTCCCGCTGCTCAAGGTCCAGCAGCTTCATGTATTTGGTGAAACTGTTGAAGCACCCGATGGTGATGTGCAGGAGGCCCGGCACCCCGTCGAGAAAGCCCCGCCGCAGCACATAGAACTTGAGAAAGCGCACCAGCGGGCTGAACAGCAGGCGACCCACCGACGACGCGCGTCCCTCCCGAAACAGGGTCTGCGCCGCCAGGGTGCTGTAACGGTTCTGCTTCGCCAGATAAGCCTCAAGGCTCTGGGCGGAGTCGTGGAGTAGATCGCCTTTCAGCGATTCCACGGGACCGAGGGTCAGTACCCGCTCATGTACCTCGTCGTCCGACCAGCGGGCATGGCGGCGGTCGAACAGCCGCAGGCTCCAGTCGGGATAACCCTCGCCATGGCGCAGATAGCGCCCCATGAACCGATTGCAGCGGGGAAACTGATAGGCCTTGAACTCGGGCACGGCCAGTGCCGCGAGGATGCTGTCCCGCAGTTGCGGCGTGACGCGCTCATCGCTGTCGATTGAGAGCACCCAGTCGTGAGCGGCCTGCTCCGTGCCGAACTGCTTTTGGGCACCGAAGCCCGCCCAGTCGTGCCGGACCAGCCGCGCGCCACGCGCCTCAGCCAGTTCGGCGGTACCGTCGGTGCTGCCCGAATCCACCACCACGATCTCATCGGCAAAGGCCAGAGAATCGAGGCACTCGGCGAGTTGGCCGGCACAGTTCAGGGTGATGACAACCGCCGATAGGGGCTGACGAGGGGCATCCATGTCTCGGCTATAATTGCGGCCTTTGCGAGTGTCCGATTCTACACCGGATGCGGTTCGTGCCCCCGCGTGCATGGCGGCTGCATCGTTTTCCCGGCCGATCATGGCGTCTATTCTTCTGGTCAAGACTTCTTCCCTGGGCGATGTCGTCCACAACCTGCCGGTCGTGAGCGACATCCGGCGCCGGCTGCCGGATTCCGTCATCGACTGGGTGGTCGAGGAGCCGTTTGCCGACATCCCCCGCCTGCACCCCGGTGTGCGGCAGGTAGTCCCCGTTGCCGTGCGGCGCTGGCGCAAGGCAGTGCTGTCGCGGGAAACCTGGCAGGAAATCCGTGCCTTCAGGGAGGCCTTGCGCGACCAGCCCTACGACCACATCATCGATACCCAGGGTTTGATCAAGAGCGCCCTGGTGGCGCGGCTCGCGCAGGGACGCCGCAGTGGCTATGCCGCCGTGGCAGCGCGGGAACCGCTCGCCGCCCGCCTCTACGACGCCACCTACGTCATCCCGAAAAACCTTCACGCCGTGGAGCGCAACCGCTGGCTGGCAGCAGCAGCTCTAGGCTACCTCCCGGAGGGCCCCCTGGAATATGGGATCACCGCGCCTGCCCTCGCCGCAGACTGGCTGCCTCCCGGACCCTACGCCGTGCTGCTCACCGCCACCAGCCGCGCCGACAAACTTTGGGCCGATTCCCACTGGCTGACGGTGGCGGGCGAACTGGGCCAGCGCGGGCTAACCTGCGTGCTGCCCGGGGGGACTGAAGAGGAGCGGGGGCGCGCCCACCGGCTGGCGGTGAATATGCGCCGTGGCGTCGCAGCACCCGCGTTGCCGGTACGAGAAGTGGCACAGCTTCTGGCGGGTGCGGCCATCGTGATTGGCGTCGACACCGGCCTCACCCACCTGGCGGCGGCCTTGGGGCGACCGGTTATTGCGCTCTTCGGCGGCTCCGACCCCCTGTTGACGGGTGTTTTCCGCGACGAGGGGGCACTCAACCTCGGCCGCCTCGGCGCGCTGCCCTCGCCGGCCGAGGTTGGCGCGGCCGTCTGCTCGCTCCTGGATCGATGACGCGCATCGCCTACAACCTTGCATTGCTGGCGGCGCTGCCCTTCATTGTTCCGCGCCTGCTGTGGCGCAGCCGGCGCCAACCGGAGTATCTGGAGAACGTGGGCGAGCGTTTCGGCGCCTATCCGCGCCGCAAACCACGGCCCACGTTATGGCTGCATGCCGTGTCGGTGGGCGAAACCCGTGCGGCCCAGCCCCTGGTAACACGGCTGCTGGAAAGTTATCCCGACCACGAGTTGGTCATCACCCACATGACGCCTACCGGACGCCAGACGTCAGCGGATCTGTTTGGCAACCGCGTAACGCGCTGTTACCTGCCCTATGACTATCCCTGGGCGATGAGCCGTTTCCTGGACCACTTCGCGCCCCGTGTCGGCATCGTCCTCGAAACCGAAATCTGGCCCAACCTCATCGCCGCCTGCGGCGCCCGCCACCTGCCGCTGCTGCTGGTGAATGCGCGCATGTCCGACAAGTCGGCGCGCCGCTATGCGCGCTGGCCGAAACTCGCCGCAGCCGCCTTGCGCGGCTTCGCCGCCATCGCCGCCCAGACCGACATGGACGCCCAGCATCTGCTCAGGCTCGGCGCGCGGGAAGCCAAGGTGTTTGGCAACATGAAGTT
>JBAWHH010000194.1:0-1817 GCA_049593715.1 Rhodocyclaceae bacterium | reverse complement strand
CGTGCGGCACAGCATCTCGGACGGCTTCGCCGTCGTGACCATCGACAGTCCCCCCGTCAATGCGGTCGACCGCAACGTGCGGACGGCCCTGAAGGACGTGTTTCTCGGACTCGCCCGCCGGTCCGACGTGAAAGCCATCGTGCTCGCCTGCGCCGGCAAGACCTTCGTGGCCGGCGCGGACATCAAGGAGTTCGATACCGGCATTGCCGAGCCGGGTTATCCCGAAGTGCTGCAGTGCATCGAGGACAGCCCCTGTCCGGTGGTGGCCGCGGTGCAGGGTACTGCCCTGGGAGCCGGGACCGAAATAGCCCTGGCCTGCCATTACCGCGTTGCCCACGAAGGAGCGCGTTTCGGCCTGCCGGAACTGACCCTGGGCATCATCCCCGGCGCCGGGGGTACCCAGCGCCTGCCCCGCCTCATCGCGCTGGAACCGGCGCTGGACATGATGCTGTCCGGCAAGCCCACTCCCGCCGCCAAGGCCAAGGAGCAAGGCCTGGTGGATGCGGTCGTGGCTGGTGACGTGCTGGAGGGAGCATTGGCCTTCGGCCGCGATCTCGTCGCCCGCAGCGTTGGGCCCCGGCGGACGCGGGCGTTGCCGGTCGTCGGTGCCGACAACGCGGCGGAACTGCTGGCGGCCAAGCGCGCGCAGGTTTCGGTGAGCATGCGCAACCGGCAGTCCCCGCTGGCACTGATCGAGGCCATGGAAGCAGCGGTCCAGCAGCCTTTCGATCAGGGCTTGGCGGTGGAGCAGGCCTTGTCGAAGACGCTGGTGCAGGCCACGGAAGCGCGCGCTTTGCGCCACCTGTTCTTTGCCGAGCGGGAAGTGCGCCGCATCCCGGGCCTTGCCGAAGATGCCCCGACGCGGCCGCTGAAGCGGTTGGGCATTGTCGGCGCGGGCACCATGGGTGGCGGCATCGCCATGTGTTTTGCCAATGCTGGCATCCTCGTCACCCTGGTGGACGCCGCTCCCCAGAACCTCGAACGCGGCATGGCGACGATCCGCAAAAACTACCAGCGTTCCGTCTCGCGCGGCAACCTCAGCGCGGAGCAACTGGAGCAGCGTGTAGGGCTGATCGCGCCGTCCCTGGATTACGCGGCGCTGGGCGACGCCGACGTGATCATCGAGGCGGTGTTTGAAAACCTCAACCTGAAGAAAGAGGTCTTCGCCAAGCTCGACGAGGTGGCCAAACCGGGCGCCATCCTCGGCACCAACACTTCCACCCTGGACATCGACGAGATCGCGGCGACCACCACGCGGCCGCAGGACGTGGTCGGCCTGCATTTTTTCAGCCCCGCCAACGTCATGGTGCTGCTGGAAATCGTGCAGGCGCGGGAAACGGCCCCTGACGTTCTCGCTACGGCGCTGGAAATCGCCCGGCGCATCAAGAAAGTCGGCGTGGTGGCCAAGGTCTGCTACGGCTTCATCGGCAACCGCATGATGGATCCCTACGGCCGCGAGGCCGAGCGCTGCGTGCTGGAAGGCGCCACACCGGAGGAAGTGGACCGCGCGCTGGAGGAGTTCGGCATGGCCATGGGCATCCTCGCGGTGTACGACATGGCCGGCGTGGATATCGGTCACCTGACGCGGGTCGAGCGCAAACACCTGCTGCCCGATGACCCGACTTTCTACCGGCCATCGGCGATGCTGTGCGAGCGCGGCTGGGTGGGCCAGAAAGCCGGCCGCGGCTACTACCGCTACGACACGGGCAAGCGGGTGGCGGACCCGGAGGTGGTGCATATGCTCCACGAAGAAGGCCGCCGGTTGGGTGTGCCGCAGCGCAAACCGTCCGCCGAGGAGATCCGCGAACGCTGCCTCT
>JBAWHH010000193.1:0-6445 GCA_049593715.1 Rhodocyclaceae bacterium | reverse complement strand
GCTTGATTTTGTACAGCGGCGGTTGGGCGATGTAGATGTAGCCACGTTCCACCAGCTCAGGCATCTGGCGGTAGAAGAAGGTGAGCAGCAGGGTGCGGATGTGGGCGCCGTCCACGTCGGCATCGGTCATGATGATGATGCGGTGGTAGCGCAGCTTTTCCGGCTTGTAGTCGTCACCTTTGCCGATGCCGGTGCCCAGGGCGGTGATGAGGGTGGCAATTTCCTGGGAAGCGAGCAGCTTGTCGAAACGCGCTTTCTCGACGTTGAGGATCTTGCCTTTGAGGGGCAGGATGGCCTGGAATTTACGGTCGCGGCCCTGTTTGGCGGAGCCGCCGGCAGAATCGCCCTCGACGAGGTAAAGCTCGCACAGGGCCGGGTCTTTTTCCTGGCAGTCGGCGAGTTTGCCGGGCAGGCCGATGGAATCGAGCACCCCTTTGCGGCGGGTCATTTCGCGGGCGCGGCGGGCGGCTTCGCGGGCGCGGGCGGCATCGACGATCTTGGCGGTGACGATCTTGGCGTCGGCCGGGCGCTCCTGGAGGAATTCGGCGAGTTTGGCGCCGACGATCTCTTCCACCACCGGACGCACTTCGGAGGAGACCAGCTTTTCTTTGGTCTGGGAACTGAACTTGGGTTCCGGCACTTTGACGGAGAGCACGCAGGCGAGGCCTTCGCGCATGTCGTCGCCGGTGGTCTCGACCTTGGCCTTCTTGGCCAGCTCATGCTCTTCGATGTATTTGTTGATGACGCGGGTCATCGCGGCGCGCAGGCCGGTGAGGTGGGTGCCGCCATCCTTCTGCGGGATGTTGTTGGTGAAGCAGAGTACCTGCTCCTGGTAGGAGTCGTTCCACTGCATTGCGACTTCGACGGAGATGCCTTCCTTCTGGCCGGTGGCGTAGAAGGTGTTGGGGTGCAGCACGGTCTTGGCGCGGTTGATGTATTCGACGAAGCCCTTGACGCCGCCGACGAAGGCGAAGTCTTCTTCTTTGGCGTTGCGCTGGTCGACGAGCTTGATCTTGACGCCGTTGTTGAGGAAAGAAAGCTCGCGCAGGCGGCGCGCGAGGATGTCGTAGTGGTATTCGAGGTTGCCGAAGGTGGCGAGGTCGGCGAGGAAATGCACTTCGGTGCCGCGCCGCTCCGTATCGCCGACGATCTTGAGGGGCTCGACGGCCACGCCCTGGCGGACTTCGAGGTGGTGTTTCTTGCCGTCGCGGCGGATGGTGAGGCGCAGCCACTCGGAGAGGGCGTTGACGACGGATACGCCGACGCCGTGCAGGCCGCCGGAAACCTTGTAGGAATTGGAGTCGAACTTGCCCCCGGCGTGCAGTTCGGTCATGACGATTTCGGCGGCGGAACGGTGCTCCTCGTCATCTTCCTTGATGTCGGTGGGAATGCCGCGGCCGTTGTCGGTGACGGAGATGGAGTTGTCGGTGTGGATGGTGACGACGATTTCGTCGCACCAGCCGGCCAGGGCTTCGTCGATGGCGTTGTCCACCACCTCGAACACCATGTGGTGCAAGCCGGTGCCGTCGGAGGTGTCGCCGATATACATGCCGGGACGTTTGCGCACCGCCTCCAGACCTTTGAGGATCTTGATGCTCTTCGAGTCGTAGGAGGAATCGTCGCTCTGACCGTTTTCAGTCATGAAGTTGCTCCACAAAATCCGCTGCGTCGTCAGATGCGCATGGGCATCACGACGTACTTGAAACTGTCGTTGCCGGGAAGGGTGAACAGGGCGCTGGAATTGGAGTCGTTGAGGTGGCACTCCACTTTCTCGTCAGCGACGTTGTTCAGCACGTCGAGCAGGTAATGGACGTTGAAACCGACGTCCAGAGGGGCTCCAGTGTATTCGACTTCGATCTCTTCCTGGGCTTCTTCCTGATCCGCGTTGGTACTAAGGATCTTCATGGTGCCGTCTTCGAGCACCAGCCGCACGCCACGGAATTTCTCGTTGGTGAGGATCGCCGCACGCAGTAGGGACTGCAGCAGGAGCACTCGGCCGAGCAGGAGGACGGTGGGGTGATTCTTGGGGATGACCCGCTCGTAGTCGGGGAACTTGCCGTCGATGAGCTTGGAAACCAGTTCGACGGCGCCGAAGCGGAACGTCACTTGGCTGCCGCTGACCACCAGATGCACAGGATCGTCACTCTCCGCCAGCAGGCGGGCTACTTCAAGCACGGTCTTGCGCGGAAGGATAACTTCCGTTCGCGGGTGCTCGCCGCCGATTTCATCGGTCGCCAGGGCCATGCGGTGGCCGTCCGTGGCTACTGCGCGGATGGTGGAACCCTCCACCACCAGGAGGAGGCCGTTGAGGTAGTAGCGGATGTCCTGCTGCGCCATGGCGTACTGCACCAGGCCGAGCAGGCGCTTGAGGCGGCGCTGAGTCAGTTCCAACTCGACCGGGGAATCGCCTGTGGCTTGGGTGGCCATCCGCGGGTAGTCGGCAGCCGGCAGAGTCTGGAGATTGAAGCGGCTCTTCCCTGCGCGCACCTGCATACGCTTGTCTTCGAGGAGAAGGCTCACCTCGCTCGCTTCGGGCAGGGCACGCAGGATGTCCTGCAGCTTGCGAGCGCCGACGGTGACGCCGACTTCTTCGCCTTCGGCGGTGGGAATCGCTGTCCTGATCTGGATCTCGACGTCGGTAGCCAGCAAGGTAAGCGTCGTTCCAGCCTTTTCAATCAATACGTTGGAGAGAATCGGCATAGTGTGGCGCTTTTCCACGATACCGCTCACGGCTTGCAGAGGGCCCAGGAGCTCGTCGCGTTTGCTTTTAATAAGGAGCATTGTTTACAAACCTTATAAAGATAAAGCAGCGGGCAAATCTGTGGAGAAGTGTGAAATCTTAAACGAATTCATATGGTTGATCTGTTGGCAAGGCTGTTGGCGGCCGCACGAAGTGGGTGTGGACCAAATGTCGACAGAAATCCTACCTGTCGACAAATCAGTGGTTGTCCCCAATCCGTACCGGGCTTCTCAACGCATTTATCCCTGAATCCTCATCAGAACCAAGGCACAGGGTTGGCCCCGTGATTCCGATGCGCCGCAAGCGGTTTGCAGGCAGTAAAGAAATCTCTGCACTTGTTCTTTCTTAAATACTTTGTTTACAACCCTTATAAAAACAATGCAGCGCTCGGATCTGTGGGTAAGGGTAAAACTGTTAATTTAATCAATACGTTAATCGGTTGAAAAGTGTGTTGGCGGTAGGACTAGGTGCGTGTGGAGGAAATGTCGATAGAAATTCGACCGACGGCTGTATCGGCAGTTATCCCCAATCCGTACTTACGTTTTCAACCTTTTAGTACCTGGATCAGAACGTGCAGATCGTGGTTGATACCGGTGTCGCTGGTCCGTAGCTCGGAAATCGTCCGGCACGCATGCAGCACCGTCGTGTGGTCGCGGCCGCCGAAAGATTCCCCGATCGACGGATAGCTGGAGGGCGTCAGCTCCTTGGCCAGCCACATCGCCACCTGCCGCGGCCGCGCCACGGCCCGGGTGCGCTTCTTGGAGTACATGTCCGCAACCTTGATTTTGTAGTAGTCGGCCACGGTCTTCTGGATGGACTCCAGGGTGATCTGGCGGTTGTGGGCAACCAGGATGTCCTTGAGCGCTTCCTTGGCCAGTTCAAGGTTGATCTCGCGGCCGTGGAAGCGGGCGAACGCCAGCACTTTCTTCAGCGCACCTTCCAGTTCCCGCACGTTGGAGCGCAGATTCTTTGCGATCAGGAAAGCGACGTCTTCAGACAGGTCGATGTTCTCGGCTTCGGCTTTCTTGTTGAGGATGGCAACCCGCATTTCCAACTCGGGCGGCTCGATGGCGACGGTCAGCCCCCAGTCGAAGCGGGAGATGAGGCGGTCTTCCAGGCCCGTGATGTCCTTGGGGTAGGTATCGCAGGTGATGACGATCTGCTTGTGCGCCTCAATCAACGCATTGAAAGCGTAGAAAAATTCTTCCTGTGTGCGGTTCTTGTTGTTGAAGAACTGGATATCGTCCACCAGCAGCACGTCCAGGGAACGGTAGTAGCGCTTGAAAACATCGAAGGACTTCTGCTGGTAGGCGCGGACGACGTCGGCGTAATAGTCCTCGGCGTGGACATAGCGGATCGTGACGTTCGGGTTGTGGGCATATACGGCATTGCCGAGAGAGTGGATGAGGTGCGTCTTGCCTAGGCCTACGCCGCCATAGACGAAGAGGGGGTTGTAGGAGGCACCGGGGTTTTCCGCCACCTGGCTTGCCGCCGCGCGGGCGAGATCGTTGGCACGGCCGATTACCAGCGTGTCGAAGGTGAACGCAGGGTTGAGGCGGGTTTTTTCATAGAAGCCATTGACTGGCGCCGCCGGGGGCTGAGCCCTTTGAGGTTCGCGCACCGGTACGAAGGTGGGTGGGCGTGGGGTCGGTGGGTTTGCGCGCTGGGCGTCGCTCTCTTCAGCGGCAGCCGCGTGGGCAGGCGCCGTTTTTGTCGCGTCCGCCAGGGCAATGATCACCTTGACGTCGTCGCCATGATTCAGGCGAACCAACTCGTGGATGCGGGGAAGATAACGCTCGCGAACCCACTGCAGAACAAAACGGTTTGGCGCCAGGAGCCGCAGTTCTTCGTTCGGCGGGGCTCCGCGTGCCGCCTTGAGCGGTTTGATCCAGGTATTGAATTGCTGCGCAGGCAGCTCTTCCTCGAACGTGTTGACACAAAATGACCACAAATCGCTCACGGTCTGACTCCGCGGGCGAACAACGACGAACGGACGGCAATAATTCTTATAACCATATGATTATTATAATAATAATCGCGAAGCTCGCGATTCTGGCAGGACGGGGAGGAAGGAAAGTCTACCCGCTCGGCGGGAAGTTATCCACAGGGTGGCGGAAATATAGGCCTTGACACTCGATCATCTGCAGGATGTAATCACCCGTTTTTCCGCAATCGTCCGGAGTGGATCGGCCATGAAAAGAACCTACCAACCATCTGTGGTTCGGCGCAAACGTACCCATGGTTTTCTTGTGCGCATGCGCACCCGTGCGGGCAGAGCAATTATCAGGGCACGCCGCGCCAAAGGGCGCGCCCGTTTGAGCGTCTAGGCATCCGCCTAGACTCGTTCCGTCTCCCATTGGCATCTGAATGGTGGGGACGGAATTCGGCGGCGATAGTCGGCTGCGCCGGCCAGATGAGTTCTCAGCCGTTCTGGCGCGGCGCCGACCGGTTCGGAGTGCCCACTTCGAAGTGCACTACGTGCCAAACGGCCGCGCATCCGCTCGGCTGGGGTTGATTGTCGGCCGAAAAGCGGACAAACGCGCTGTCGTGCGCAACTTGTCCAAGCGGATCGCCCGGGAAGCATTTAGGGCGATCTGGGGGCGGTTGCCGGCGTTGGATGTGGTCGTTCGCGCCTCGCGTCCCCTGCGGGGAACTGCGCGCCGAGAGTTGCGTGCTGAAATCGACGCTCTGCTCGGCCCGCTTGCGCGGTGAAGGCGCTGCTGTTGGCGGTTCTGCGCGCCTATAAATACCTGATTAGTCCCTTCCTCGGGCAGAACTGCCGCTTTCACCCGAGTTGTTCAGAATACGCGGCGGAAGCCATTGCCCGCCACGGGGCAGGCAGAGGCGGTCTCCTGGCGCTTCGCCGTCTTTCGCGTTGCCACCCGTGGCATCCCGGCGGGTATGATCCCGTGCCTTGATCAAGTCACAGCGAACCATGGACCAGCAAAGAATCATCCTTCTCGTGGTTTTCGGCTTTTCCCTCATCATGTTGTGGGAAGGCTGGCAAAAATTCCAGCAGCCCAAAGTCCCGGTTCCCGCCGTGGCGGCGCAATCGGTGCCTGCGGGATCGACGCCGGGCAATGCCCAGGTCGGTGCGGCTGTTGCGCCGACTCCCACTCCGACACCTTCACCATCGGGTACGCTGACGGCGGCGCCTTCGTCCAATCCGGCTACGGCAACAACAGGCGGGGCAGCGGTTCCGCAGGTGCCCGGCGCACAGGGGATGGCGCAGGGTGAGAAAGTCGTTGTGCGGACGGATACGATGGTGGCTGAAGTGTCCGCGCTCGGCGGGAGTATCGTCCATCTGGAATTCCTGAAGCACAAAGCAACCGCAGACGACACGCACAATTTTGTGCTCTTTGATGCCAGCCAGCCGCACATTTATATGGCGGAAAGCGGGTTGATCGGTGAAGGGCTGCCCAACCATACGACTCAGGACAGTGTCGAGCCGGGCGCGTCTGCGTTGAAGGATGGTGAGGATTCGGTTCAGGTGCGGCTTCGCGCTCCGGAGAAGAACGGGGTAGAGGTGACGAAGGTGCTGACGTTCCGGCGCGGCAGCTACGTGATCGATGTGGGGTACGAAATTGCCAACCGGGGTGAGGCGCCGCTCGGCACGATGGCCTATTTTCAACTGATGCGGGATGGCAAGGCGGCGGAGAGTAGTTCTGGCGCGGCGCAGACCTTCACTGGGGCGGCCCTGTACAC
>JBAWHH010000192.1:0-2656 GCA_049593715.1 Rhodocyclaceae bacterium | reverse complement strand
GCGTGTCGCCTGACACATAGGGAATGGTCGTGCCTGCCGCGTAGGTCGTTGCGGTCCCGTTATGCGTCACGGTGACCGGCAAGGTGGCCGGAAATCCGCTAAGAGTGTTGGTTGCTGCGTCATACGCAAGAGTCGTCGGTACGGCGCTCGCCAGCGAGGACGTACTCTGCAGAGTACCCGCACTGATCGTCGCGGTTCCCATGTTCGCCGTCAGGGCACTGGTACGAACTGGCGCGGCGGCTGCGATGTTGCGCGTGTCGCTGATGAGCAGGGAAATCTCTTTCGCCGCCTGCCGGGTGGGCTGGATCAGGAACGTATCCCCCGCGGCCGGCGTGCCGCTAGTGGCGGTCAGGCTGAAACCTTGAGGTTCGCTGGACGGCGGCAGAGCGGCCAGGCTGCCGGCGGTCCAGCTCGTGTTGTCGGAAAGGCGGGTCAGGGTGTAGTTCGTGCCGTCGTAGGCGAGCCGATAATCGCTGCCGGTCAGATCTGCCACGCTGCCGAGGCTGGCGGCAATAGCTGCCGATCCGGTGTTGAGGGTATTCCCCAGCACGACAGGCGACGCCAAGTTGAACATGTCGGTGCCGAGAGCACCCGTCAGATCCTGACCCAACTTGTGCTGAGCGTTGAAGGTCTGGGCAAACCCCGCGGCGATGCGCCCGAGGGCATTCATTGCCGGTTCAAGCGTCTGGCTGCGAAAAGCGATCAAGCCACCCAGTTTGCCGCCGGTAATGAGCGATTCCGGCAGTCGAATCATTGTGCCATCGCGCCCCTGCAGCGCGACTTCGATACGGCTCTTGTCCTCCAAGGACGCGACTGCGGCGAAGGACGAGGCCTGCATCCCCACCACCAAGCCTTGGCCATTTCCCACGAAGACATTGACGCTGCCATCGTCGTTGGCCGTCGTGGTGACGCGGATCTGCTTGTTCAGTTCGCTGATCAACTGCTCACGCTGGTCCAGCAGATCGTTGGCCGGATGACCTTGGGCCGACGCCTGGGCGACGACGATGCGCTGATTTAGATCCGCGACCTGCTGTGCAATAGAATTGATGCCGCTGACGGTGCTGGAGATCTGACCATTGACGCCGTCGCGGATCTCGCTCATTCGGCTGTCCACCGACTGGAACCGGGCGGCCAGTGATTCCGCACCAGACAGCATAGCCTGACGGGCGGGGATCGACGCCGGGTTCGCCGACACCTCGCCCACGGCATCGAAGAAGCCTTGCAGCGCGGGAGAAACCCCTGCGCTCTCGTCCGCTAACAGATTGTCCAGCTGGCTGATTTCGTTCGAGTAAGTGTCATACTGCGCGGCCTGGGCGCTGGCCGCGTTTACTTGAGTATTGAGGAACTGGCTATAGACGCGCTCGACGTTTGAAACGTTGGTTCCCTGGCCGAAGTATCCCGCGCCGCTGAACTGCGGCGTGTTGGTGGTCTGAACGATCCGCTGGCGGTTATATCCGGAGGTGGCGGCATTGGTGATGTTGTGACCGGTCGTCAGCAAACCCGCCTGCGCCGCATTCAGGCCGGATACACCGATATTGAGGATGCTCGTTCCCATGGTCTGTTACCTTTAACCGGATTACGGCAGCGATTGCCGGTGTCTGAGTCACACCCTCTTCAGAGCAAAACCCGGGCCAGGGTGCGGCACACGGCACACGGAGGGACGCCGCGATGGTGACGGTAGCCGCCCCGCACGGTCAGCCGGCGAGTCCCTGCCGCAAGGTCTCCGAACCGATCACGCGCACGAGCTTGTCGGCGTACATTGGGTCGGTGGCGTAGCCGGCCTGCTGCAGGGCGCGGGCGAATGCGGAGCTGTCCTGTTGGCCCAGTACGCCGGCGTAGCGGGAATTGCTCGTCAGCAGCCGGGCATAGTCGTTCAGAGCCTCGGAGTAAGACCCGTAAGCGCGGAAGCGCTCCACCTGCTTGCGAGCCACGCCACCGACGTACTCGGTGGTCGCCACGTCTACCGTCTTCCCCGTCCAGCTTTTGCCAGCCTTGATGTTGAATAGGTTGTGGCTGGGCGTGCCGTCGGCCTGGCGTATCTCCCCCTTCCCCCAACCGCTTTCCAGCGCAGCCTGGCCGACGATGAAATGGGCAGGAATTCCCGTGGCGCGACTTGCCTCCAGTGCATGCGGCCACACTCGGCCGACGAAACCCCGCGCCCCGTCGCCCCCCCCCTTGGCCGTGTCAGTCGCGCTCGCGGTGCTTTGAGAAGGGGCGGCAATTGCTGCCGCCAGCTTGCCGTCTCCAACCAGGTGTTTGCCGGCACCGCGCAACGTATCCAGACGGAACCGGCTATCCGGCGCCGCAGCCCCGAGACTGGAGGTGGAATCGGATTGCGAGGCGGCCGTATCTGAGGCCGGCAGAGTCTTGGCGAGCTGTTTTTCGATGATGGAAGCCAAACCCGTCGCACCGCGGGCCGACAGCGTCTGGGCCAGTTGCTGGTCGAACATGTCCTGGAACATGCGCGTTTGATCGGAATCGAATAGGCCATCCTTGGGGGTCGCCTCGCGCATCGATTTCAGAACCATCTGCAAAAACACGCCTTCGAACTGCTGCGCAGCCTGTTTCAGTCCCGCCTTGGGATCGTCCCTCGCCTGACGTTTGAGGGCATCCAGGGCATTGGCGTCGACCGCCAGACGGTTGGTGAGCTGGGGCG
>JBAWHH010000191.1:0-1613 GCA_049593715.1 Rhodocyclaceae bacterium | reverse complement strand
CAGCATGCTGCGGCTGATCGCCTCCCGTTCGGTGGTGCCGCAGGCCACGAACAGCCGGGCGGCGCAATCGAGCCGCTTGGCGTCCACTTCCTTCACCACAGCCGCGGCGGCGCCGTCGCGCCGTGCCCATTCCCGCACCGCCAGTTCGATGGCAATGCCTTTGCTGTTGCGGGCGGTGCGATAAACGTCGATGACGTGGTGGATCTGCTCCCGCTCCTTGCCCGGCGCGGCCTGGGTCTGCTTGACGATGTCGCGGATGCGGCCTTCTTTCCACGAATCCAGTACCGCCTGCAGCAGATCCTGCCGGTCCTTGAAATGCCAGTAGAAGCTGCCCTTTGTCACGGAGAGGCGCTTGGCCAGGTCTTCCACGCGCACGCCTTCCACGCCGTGGGTTGCCAGTACCTTGCTCGCGGCGGCCACCCAGGCGTCGCGGTCCAGGGTGCTGCGGGGTTCGTCTGCGTTTCGTGTCATCTCGATTTTGGCCCGGGGATTGACAGCGCCGGTTTCCATACGGTACCGTATTGCCACCATACGTTTCCGTATGGCCCATTGTGCCCACCGGGCAGGGCCATGTCAAACGGGGGGGAAAAGTGCCAGAATCGCCGCAGCCGTGCTGTCGGCGTCGGGCATTCCTGCAACTCTACGGGAGAGACTTTTGAAAATACTGGTGCCGGTGAAGCGGGTGCTGGACTACAACGTCAAGGCCCGGGTCAAGAGCGACGGCTCCGGCGTCGATCTGGCCAACGTCAAGATGTCGATGAATCCCTTCGACGAGATCGCCGTCGAAGAAGCGGTGCGGCTGAAAGAAGCCGGGGTGGCGACGGAAGTGGTCGCCCTGTCCTGCGGCGTCACCGCCTGCCAGGAAACCCTGCGCACCGCCCTGGCCCTGGGCGCGGACCGGGCGATCCTGGTGGAAACCGATGCCGAACTGCAGCCTCTGGCCGTTGCCAAGCTGGTCAAGGCCATCGCAGACAAAGAGCAGCCGCAACTGATCCTGTGCGGCAAACAGGCCATCGACGATGATTCCAACCAGACCGGCCAGATGACCGCCGCCTTGCTTGGCTGGGCCCAGGCCACCTTCGCCTCCAAAGTGGTCATCGCCGACGGTGCCGCCACGGTGACGCGGGAAGTGGACGGCGGCCTGGAAACGCTCAAGGTCAAGCTGCCCGCCGTGGTCACCACGGATTTGCGCCTCAACGAGCCGCGCTACGCCACGCTGCCCAACATCATGAAGGCGAAGAAGAAGCCGCTGGAAACGCTTAAACCCGAAGCCCTGGGTGTAGATGTGGCGCCGCGGCTGACGACGCTGAAGGTGGCCGAACCGCCGCAGCGCAAGGCGGGCGTGCGGGTGAGCGACGTGGCCCAACTGGTGGAAAAACTCAAGAACGAAGCGAAGGTGATCTGATGGCGATCCTGATCCTGGCGGAACACGACAACGCATCCCTGCGGTCCTCGACGCTGAACACCGTCACCGCGGCGGCGGCCGTCGGCGGCGAGTTGCACGTGCTCGTGGCGGGCGGCGACTGCGCCCCGGTGGCCCAGGCCGCCGCTGCCATCGCCGGCGTGAGCAAGGTACTGCTCTGCGATGCGGCCCACTACCGCGACGAACTGGC
>JBAWHH010000190.1:0-3672 GCA_049593715.1 Rhodocyclaceae bacterium | reverse complement strand
CCAGCATTTGACGGCGATCCGTGCTTACGCAGGGGCGATCCAGCGCCGGGCCAAGGGAGCGGGCGGCCGGAACCTGGAAGACGCCCTGGCGATCGAGGCATCCGGGAGCCAGATCTATGCCGCCTCGCACCGGCTGATGGAGGGCCTGCATCCGCAGATCCTGGACAGCGCGGGGCTGGATGACATCTTGCGCGGGCTGGTGTCGGAGTGGTCGTCGAAACATTCCGGCACGCGGGTCCGCTTGCGTCTCGCGGGGAATCTCGACGCTTTGGACGCGGGCTTGCGCATCCACTTTTTCCGCATCGCCCAGGAATCCCTGTCAAACGTCCTTCGGCATGCCCGCGCCCCACGCGTGCGCATCTTCCTCGGCGAACGCCAGTGCGGCCGGCAGCGGCTGCTGCGCCTGGTGGTCCGGGACGATGGGGTTGGCATGGATACGGGCCTGCGCGGCACGGGCCATGGCCTGATCGTGATGCGGGAGCGGGCGCGCAACCTCGGCGGCGCTTTCGATCTTTCCAGCCGTCCCGGTCGCGGTGTGCGGGTGGCGGTGGATGTACCAATTCAGGCCGCTGAGGAGACCGCCGCGCTCACGCCTCCGCAAGGCCCGCGCGGATCGCCACGCGGATGAGGGCTCCTGTGTCGGCCGCACGAAGTTTGGCCTTGATATGGGTGAGGTGGTTGCGCACCGTCTTTTCGCTCAGATTCAGGGCCTGGGCGCACTCGGCCACGGCCTGCCCTTGGGCGGTGAGGATGAGGATCTGGAATTCGCGGCTGCTCAACTGTTCCAGCAGGCCGCCTTCTGGGGTGGCGCGCTTGCGCACCATGGCCGAGACCATGTCCGGGCCGACGTAGCCCTGCCCGCGGGCCAGTTCGCGGATGCCCGTGATGAGGGCATCGACGCTGCTGCCTTTGGTGACATAACCCAGCGCGCCGAGCGCGAGGGCGCGGTGCAGCATCACTTCGGAGGTGTGCACCGAGTAGACGAGGATCCGCGCCAGGGGATCGAACTGCAGAATGCGCCGCAGCGCCTCCATGCCGCCGTAACCCGCCATGGAGAGATCCATCACCACCACATCGGCTCGATGGGCGCGGTACCAGGTGTAGGCTTCTTCTCCGCCGGCCACGTCTGCCAGAACCTCGATCCCCGGCTCGCTGGAGAGCAGGCTGCGCAGACCCGCGCGCAGGGCGGGATGGTCATCCACCAGCAACACGGCGATGGGGGGATCCTGCGCACGCGGGGCGGCTTGACCTGAAGGCGTGGTGGACACGAGATGTCGGGGCTGGTTGGTGTTCGGCGAGAGCCGGGTTGGCATCGTATTGGGCTTTGCGCCTGAGTTTAGATGACTGAGGCGGGCGGCGTAAGTGGTGCAGCCGGCAACGCCCGCGCGGCGGTTAAGCACGGCTGCCGCCCCCGCCGCCGCATCGGCGGCGACAGCTTAAGGACTTTAGGCGAGGGCCGTTACCGGGACGTGCGCGCAACTGGCCGGCGCGGCAACGTTCATGGCCGTGGCAAAGTGATCCGTCGGCGCGGGTCATCTGGTTGCCGGCACGTGAAAAGTGGGGCCCTAGGTGGCCGGATCGCAAGTCGACATTGGGCGGAACATGTACTGGATGATGAACGCTTCAGCGGCCACGCGGCAGGCGCGATGGGTTGCGCGCGCGCTACTGCCATGAGTTTCCTGAGCGGCAATTGGCAGGATCTACCCCTTGCCCGGAAGCTCGGGTTGGCGGTGGCTGTCTCGGTCGGTGTTGGCCTGTTCGTGGTCTTCCTGGCGTTTTCGGTGGCAGAACTGCTGCGTTTCCAGAGCGATCAGGTGCGCCAGCTCACGGCGATCGCCGACCTGATTTCCATCAGTAGCCGGGCGCCCCTGTCTTTCAGCGATACCAAAGCCGGTGGCGAAACATTGGGCGCGCTTCGCGCCAACTCCATCGTCAAACGTGCGGCACTCTATGACGGCAAGGGCGATCTGTTCGCCACCTACTATCGGCAAGGACAAGGCGGTACGTTGGACGATGCGAAGGCGTTCGATCCCCAGCTTTCCGCGGTCGAGGAGGTCGGGAACGGAATGCTCAGTTTTTCGTGGCTACGGGATCTCGAGATCTCGCGCCAAGTGGAACTCGATGGCGACAAGATCGGCACCATCCACATGGTCGGCGACCTGGAGCCGGCCTGGCGGGGCTTTCTGCTCCAGGTGGCGATTCTGACGTCGGCCACCCTGATTGCCTTCGGCATTGCGAGTGCGCTGGCGCGCAGGTTCAAACCCTATATCGTCGACCCGATCGTGGACCTTTCCCAGGTCGCAGATCGCATCGCCCGGCAGCAGGACTATTCGTTGCGCGTGAAGCCGGTAGGTCAGGATGAGGTGGGGCTGCTGGTGGAGCGTTTCAACGACATGCTGCACCAGATCCAGGCACGCGACGAGAACCTCGCCCGCCACCGCGACGAACTCGAACAGAAAGTGAAGGTGCGCACGCAGCAACTCACTTTGGCGAAAGAACTGGCGGAAGCAGCCAATGTGGCCAAATCCCAGTTTCTTGCCAACATGAGCCACGAAATACGCACGCCGATGAACGGGGTGCTGGGCATGACGGAACTGCTCCTGGACACCACGCTGTCTGCAGAACAGCACCGCTTTGCCGAGTCGACGCGCAGTTCGGCCGCCTCGTTGCTGGCGATCATTAACGATATCCTCGATTTCTCCAAGATCGAAGCAGGGAAGCTCGAGCTGGAGAACGTGGAATTCAGCCTGCGGGATGTTCTGGACGAGGTCTGCACGATGTTCGCGGAGCGTGCGCAGCGGATAGGCATCGAACTGATGTGCCGTATCGACCCGGACGTTCCGCGGTGGGTGCGCGGCGATCCGGTGCGTTTGCGTCAGATCATCACCAATTTCATGAGCAATGCCGTCAAGTTCACCGAACGAGGCGACATATTGGTGGAGGTGACGTGGGCCGAGGCAGCAGAGCACCTTCGTCCAATTGGCGCACCGGTAACCTTCCGGCAATCGACAGTGACGGCTGCCCAACGGGTAGGGCCGTACCGTCTGGCTGTCAGCGTGTCCGATAGTGGGATCGGCATCGACACCGAGCAGCAGGCGCGCCTGTTCCAGGCGTTTTCACAGGCGGACGGCTCTACCACCCGGCGCTACGGGGGCACCGGTCTGGGGTTGGTTATAGCACGACAACTCGCCCAGTTGATGAGAGGCGACGTGGGCTTGGTTTCCCTGCCGGGCGAGGGCTCGCGCTTCTGGGCCACGGTGTGTCTGGAGCCCACGGTCGAGGCGCCCATGCCCGCCTATGGGGTCCGGGATGGGCGAGCCCTGGTGGCCTGTAATCACCCGTTGCTGAGAGAGATTTCGCGCCAGTCGTTGCGGGATGCCGGATTTGCCGGTGCGGACATCGTGTCCGTAGATGGCGCACTCGCGGCGCTGGATACTGCACGGAGAACACGGCAGCCGTATCGCCTTCTCATGCTCGACTTCGAGTTCGGCTCGGAGGCGAGCCAGCGTTTGGTAAGTGCTTTGCGCGTCGACGACCGCTTCGGGGACATCCACGTGATCCTGATGACGCCCATGCTGGTGCATCTGGAACCCGGGTGGAGTGTCGGGACCCATCGCGACGGGACGACCCGAATTCACGCGTTGAACAAGCCGGTGCGCTTGGCCGAACTCA
>JBAWHH010000189.1:0-2205 GCA_049593715.1 Rhodocyclaceae bacterium | reverse complement strand
GTGGAGAGTTTCACCGCCCGGCGCGCCTACGAAATCGCCGCGGAGTATCGCCAGCGCAGCGTGCCGGTGATCCTCGGCGGCATGCACGTTTCCCTGGCGCCGGAAGAGGCGGCGCAACACGCCGACGCCGTTTTCCTCGGCGATGCGGAGGCCGCCTGGGTTCGGGTGATCGACGACGCCCGCTGTGGCCGGCTGCAGCCACGCTACGTCGGCGTGCCGGGGGTGGGGCAGGGCGGCGGCACCCTGCCGCGCCGCGAACTGTACCGCGGCAAAGGTTATCTGCCCATCTCTTTGATGCAGTTCTCCCGCGGCTGCCGGTTCGCCTGCCATTTCTGTGCCGTCAGCCACTATTTCGACCGCAAACATTACCTGCGCCGCATTGACGAGGTGGTGCGGGAAATTGAGGCCCAGGAGCGTAAGTTCCTGTTTTTCGTGGATGACAACATCGCCTCCGATGTCCCTGCGCTGAAAGAGTTGTGCCACGCCCTGATCCCGCTGAACGTGGGCTGGATCAGCCAGGCCAGCCTGGACGTCACCCGCGACCGGCAACTGATGACCCTGATGGCGCGCAGCGGCTGCTGGGGCCACGTCATCGGCTTCGAGTCCATCTCCCCGGACAGCCTGCGGGAAGCGCGCAAAGCGCCCAACATTCCCGGCTTTACCCGCTACGCGGAAGAAGTCGCCATCCTGCGCGACCACGGCCTGCAGACCTGGGCGGCGTTCACCCTCGGCTACGACCACGACACCGTGGCGAGCATCGAGGCCACGGTGGAATTCGCGCTGAAGAGCCGCTTTGCTTTCGCCGCCTACAACATCCTCATGCCCTATCCGGGCACGGCCTTCTACCGGCAACTGGCGGAGCAAGGCCGACTGCTCTACGGCGGCCAATGGTGGCTGCATCCGCAATACCGCTTCAACCACGCGGCGTTCGTGCCCGCCAAAATAAGCCCCGAGGCGCTGACCACCGCCTGCCATGCCGCCCGCACGCGCTTCAACACCCTGCCTTCCCTGGTGCGGCGGTTTTCCGATTGGCAGACCAATCTGCAGTCCGCCGCCCGCGCCGCGTCGTTCCTGCGCTACTCGCTGCTGTTCCGTAAGGAAGTGCACAAGAAACACGGCATGAGGTTCGGCCTGAAATGAGCCGGGCCCTCCGCTATTACCAGTACCTCGCCCCGGCGTTGCTCGCGCCGCTGTCGTTCTATCTTTGGTGGACGACCTACGGCAACCTGGCGCAAGTGCTGGTCGCCTGGCTGGTGCCGGTCCTGTGGGCCTACATCGTTCCCGGCGTGGGGACCAACGTCTTGAAAGTATGGGAATTCGACGTCGGCTGGAAACTGGGCCGCTTCCGTCCGCACCACGGATTCGTCTTCGGCAGCGCCACGGCCACCATCGCCTGGCTGCTGCACGGCGAAGCGGCGACGACAATTTGGGACGCCGCGCGCTATTCGATCGTGCTGTGTTCGGTGCTCGGCTTCTGGAACCTGCTCTACGACATTCGCGCCTTGAAAGCGGGTGTGCTGCGGGTCTACAACCAGCCCTGGGCGGAGGGGCGCGGCGAAGAAGCGACGGCGATGGACTACGCGCCGTGGTTTTTCGGCGGATTCGGCGCAGCTTACGGGTTTGCCGTCGCCGGATTCGAGTGGTTCGTCGGCCGCTTCGGCGTGCCGGATTTTGCCGGGGCCGCGCTCGCCCTGCTGCTTGCCCTGGTGTTCAGCATCGCCCTGCCGGTGCTGGGTTTCATCCGCCAGTCGCTGAAGCGGCACGGCCATCCTGGCACCCGTCCCGTGGGGAGAACGTCATGAACAGGAATCTGCTCAACGTCTCGATTCTCGCCCTGTCGCTGGGGGCGTCCTGGGCCTGCCTGTGGGCGGCGAGCCATGGCTCCTGGGGTGTCGCGCTGCTGGCCGCGTGGGTTTTCTGCCACCTCAACAACGCGCCGTTTGCCCTGATGCACGACGCGGTTCATGGCGTCGCGGCGACTTCGCCCCGGCTGAACCGGCTCATCGGCACGGTGGCGGGATGCGCGTTTCCCACTTCCTTTTCCATGCAGCGCGTTGCCCACCAGGGGCACCATGCGCGCAACCGTACCGACCGCGAGCTTTACGACTACTACCTCCCGGGTGAATCCCGGCTGCTGCGCAACGTGTGGCTCTATGCCGGCAACCTGCTGGGCCTGTACTGGTGGTCGGTGGTGCTGGGCAACAT
>JBAWHH010000188.1:0-2979 GCA_049593715.1 Rhodocyclaceae bacterium | reverse complement strand
GGGCAGCGCCATCGTCACCAGATCGCCGATGGGCCGGTAACGCGGCAGATCCGGCAAGCCGGCTTCCAGCAGCCGCCGCGCGGCGGTGTTTTCGACGGCGATGCTGGTGTAACAGAACTGCCCGGGGGAAACGCCGGCCAGCCGCGCAATGGAGGCATAACCTTCCCGCAGGATGCGCCGCCGGTGGCGGTAATCCGGGCTGACCCGCAGGCCGCCCAGGTAACACGCCTCCTCCGCGACGCCATTGACATTGACCGGCTGGGCTGAGCAGAGATACATGCCCACGGCGGTCCGGCCTTCCCGGGCGATGACGGCCCGATCGCGGCCGAAGCGGTCGAGGCTGGCGGAAAAGGACGGCTCCCGCTCCACCGACAGCGACACCCAGCCCGACATCGGGTTCTCCCGCAGCAGGGCGCGCAAGTCGGCGTCGTCGGCGTCGGTGACGGGGGAAAAATCGATCATCCGACCTCCAGCAGCGGACCACGCCAAGTCTGGTCGCCGAGGGGATACCCGTGGCGCAGGCTAATTTCGCGGCGATGCAGGGCGTTGATGGGGAAAAAGTTGCGGAACATGAAGCCGTCCGCCGCGTTGCGCAGGCTGCGGCGCAGGATGCCCGGCCAGCGGTAGAAGCGCTTGCGCGCCGCGACGCAGCCGCGGGTGATGTCCTGGGGCGACAGGGCCTTGGGAGCGAAGGGCACTTCGTTGTAACGATAGGCGAGGTCCAGCCACCACGCCTCGAAGCGCAGGCGCCTTTCGTCGGCTAGCCGCTGATAAAGCGGCGTGCCGGGAAACGGCGTGAGGTGGTTGAAAGCGGCGATGTACATGCCCTGCTCCTCGGCGAAGGCGACGGCTTCCGCGAAAGACGCGGCCGTATCGTGGTCGTAGCCAAACACGAAGGTGCCATACACCGCAATGCCGTGCCGGCGCAGGTTCCCCAGGGCCGCCGCGTAGCCGCCGCCGAGGGTGTTGAAGGGCTTGCGCATCTGCTGCAGGTTTTCGGGCTCAAGGGATTCGAAGCCGATCAGTACGCCGCGGCACCCGGCCCGCGCCAGCAAGGCGACGAACGCGTCGTCGTGGGCGGCGTTGATGCTCATCTGGGTGATCCAGCGCAGCCGCAGCGGCGCCAGTTCGGGCAGCAGTTCCCGGCCCGCCCGCAGATCGCCGGCGAAATTGTCGTCCACGAAGAAGAACAGCTTCCTGGTGCCCCGCAGCGCCGCCAGCTCGCGGACCACGTCCGCCACCGGCCGGGCCCGGTACTGGTGGCCGAAAAACGTCTGGATGGCGCAGAACTCGCAGACGAACGGGCAGCCGCGGCCGGTCTCGATCAGGCCGATGGGCAGGTAGCGCTTGTCGCGGAAAAGTGATCGGTCGACGCGCAGGCCGGACAAGTCGGTGCGCTCGCCGTGGTAGCGCCGCTTGAGCGTGCCGTGGCGCAGGTCGTCCAGCACTTCGGCCCACACGGATTCGGCTTCGCCGGTGACGATACTCTCGCCGAAGCGGGCGGCTTCGTCCGGCATGAGCGTCGGGTGGAAACCGCCCAGCACCACCGGCACGCCGCGGCGGCGGAATTCGCTGGCGATCTCGTAAGCGCGCCGCGCCGTGTAGGTTTCCACCGGCAAAGCGACAGCGTCGGTGGGCTCGTCGAAAGGGATGCGCTCCATCCGGTCGTCGTGGAAACGCAGCTCGACGCCCGGCGGCGTCAGCCCGGCCAGGGTGGCAATGGGCAGGGGCTCCATCTGCCAGGAGCGCAGATAGCCGCCCCCCGGCCGGTGTCCCATGGCCGGTTGGACGAGGGTCAGCCGCATACGGCGCGGTTTTCGGGCACCACTGCGGTGATCGGCAGGTTGCCGGGCAGCGCCTGGATCGGCCAGTCGCAGGTGTAGAAGCGGTGCAGGTTGTGGGCGTAGAAGCGGTAGCCGGAATTCGCCATGACCGCCAGGGGCTGGAAGTTGCGCGCAGTCCACAGCCGGCGGGCGATGGACGACCAGCGGTACGCCGCTTTCCAGACCCGCTCGTGGCCCTGGGCCAGTTCGCTGACCGACATTCGCGCCGGCTGGAACACCACGTGCTGGCCGTCGTAAAGCTCCCAGTCCCGCGTCAGGATGCGCCCTTCCTTCTCCAGCCGGACGTGTAGCGGCGTGCCGGGGAAAGGCGTGAGGACGGCGAAGCGGGGCAGATCGATGCCGGCGTCGAGCACGAAATCCACCGTGGCGTCGAACACCTCCGGCGTGTCGTGGTCCAGGCCGAAAACGAAACAGCCCTGGATGGAGATGCCCAGCCGGTGCAGGTCGGCGATCACCCGCTTGAAATCCACCGACCCGTTGAAGCGCTTGCCCGCATCCCGCAGGCTTTCCGGACTCATGGTCTCCAGCCCCAGCAGCAGCCCTTTGCAGCCGCTGCGCGCGAGCAGATCCATCAGTTCCGGATCGTGGGCGACTAGCACCGTGGACAGGCCGAACCATTGGACGCCGAGGGGAATCAGTTTGCTGAACAGTTCCTTCGCGTATTCCCGGTCGGAAATCAGGTTCAGGTCGACGAACAGGATGCGCTTCTGGCCGACCTGCTGGATATCCCGGATCACCCAGTCCACCGGCTTCTGGTACTGCTTGCGCCCCCACGCCGACGGCGCGACGCAGAATTCGCAGTCGTGGGCGCAGGAGCGCGTCGCCTCGAACACCGCCTGGGTGAGAAACGAACGGCGATCGAACAGGTCGCGCCGGGCGAACGGCATGTCGGGGCGGTCGAGGGAAAAATCCGGCGCCTGGTGGTAGGCCGGCAACAGCCGCCCCTGGGCAAAATCCCGCAGCAGGCGCGGCCAACTGTCTTCGGCGTAGCCGACGCAGATGGCGTCGGCGTGGCCCGCCGCTTCGGCCGGCATCAGCGTGACGTGGGGACCGCCGAGCACGACGGTTTTGCCCTGCCGGCGGTAGCGGTCGGCGAGTTCATAAGCGCGCTTGGCGGTGCCGGTGATGACCGTCA
>JBAWHH010000187.1:0-1500 GCA_049593715.1 Rhodocyclaceae bacterium | reverse complement strand
GCCGGACATAGGATAAGGGGAGGAACCACCATGCGCAAAACCGCCGCGCTGCTCGCGGCCCTCGGACTGCTCGCTTTGCCGGCCCTGGCGGACGAAAAAACCTGCGCCGCCCTCGCCGAACGGGCCAAACGCGAGGAGGGAATGATCTCGCCGGCCGCCACCTACCGGGTGACCGGGGCAGGGCGCCTTCACTTCCACACCGCGCCGGACCCGGAGTGCCGGCAGAGCCAGGTGTTTATCATCCCCAACGACACCGTGATCGCTTATTCCAAATACGGTGACTGGTTCAGCGTCATGTACGTAAACCCGAAAACGGGCAACGACGTGGCAGGCTGGCTGCAGGCGCCGCGGCTCAAATACACCGGCAGGATCGCGCCGCAGTAGGGGCGCTTTTCCGCGGCGGGGCAGCTAAAAGTCTGTTTTCAAAACCTAAGTAAGCCCTTCGGCATGGGATCGGAGATGCCTCTTCGCGCGTAAGTTCCGTCGTTCCCGCGAAAGCGGGAACCTATTTGGCGACGGCACTTGGAACCGCCGATGGATCCCCTCTTTCGCCGGAAGGACGTTTTTGGGCGCCATCTTGATCCGTACGATTGGGTGATTGCCTTTCATTGTTTCTCCTGATTAGCAACGAACTTCAGCCACCCAGGAGTCGGGCCATCGGTCAAGCCCTGGCGAGGCCCAGTTTTCAGGTTCTAGGGGAAGAAACCCTTGAACTTCGATGGCCCGGTGGGCGATTTCCCGTGGAGATCGCGCTGGCTGAGGTTCGTTGCTAATCAGGAAGAAAGTTGAAAGAAGAGGAGTCTTGCTCAAGGGCGCGTTCCTGCACCCAGCGAAGATACAGCGCGTTCCCGCACCGCGGTGACTAGGCTAATTGGCGGTTTAGATATTCGCAACTTGCTACCGTTGATATGGCCGGCAACGTCTGGGAGTAGACACGTAGCCATGAGGACGGCCCTTGGGGCGCTGATTCAGATGGGATGGTCCTGTGCGGCGGGTCGTGGCTCGACGGCAACCTCGCCTGCTGCGGCGGCCGCTTCGCAGTCAATCCCGGCTTCCGCATCGGCTGCATTGGGTTTCGGGTGGTGTAGAGGTTTTCCCCCGTTTCACAAGTCTGTCCTCTGGCCCTCTGAAACCCGGACTCTGGGGCGGGAGCGGGGAGCCTTCCCCCGCCGCGATGCCCCGAATTCTTTGCTCCCTGGAATAAGCATCTTCGTTTTTAATCGTTCGTAGTCGGGGTGGTGGCTGGTTAGATTGGGGCTGAGCGGCCCGGCGTGTTGAGATCCGGGAGCCGCCGGCAACCGAGCGCCGGCGCCCCGAGGGAGTAAAGAGAGGGGCGGCGGCGGACACGCGAAAGGAGCCCCCCATGCCGCAGCTTCACGCCCCGGCGCGCGCCAGCGCCGACGCCGCCCCGGCGCTGCACGCCGGCTGTCCGACCGAAGCGCGGGAACTGCCCGCCATCCTCCAGGCCGCCGAAGAACGCGCCCGCCAGGAGGGTACCCC
>JBAWHH010000186.1:0-4405 GCA_049593715.1 Rhodocyclaceae bacterium | reverse complement strand
CCTGCACCAGGGTCGATTTGCCGGAGCCGGACACGCCGGTGATGCACACCAGCCGCTGCAGCGGAAACGCGACATCCAGGCTCTTGAGGTTGTGTTCAGCGGCGCCCAACACTTCGAGCCGGGGCGTATCCGCCTCGGGTGGATTGGGCGCCCCACCCGCATCGGCCCGTTTGCGGCCGGCGAGGTAATCGGCGGTGAGGGTGGCGGCATCGCGCATCTCGCCGGGGGTGCCGTAGAAGACGACCTGGCCGCCGTGTTCCCCCGGCCCCGGGCCCATGTCCAGAACGTGATCGGCGGCGAACATGATCTGCGGGTCGTGCTCCACCACCACCAGGGAATTGCCCGCGTTCCGCAGCCGCTCCATGACGCCGATGATGCGGCCCATGTCCCGCGGATGCAGACCGATGGAAGGCTCGTCCAGCACGAACAGGGTGTTGACCAGGGAGGTGCCCAACGCGGTGGTCAGGTTGATGCGCTGCACTTCGCCCCCGGAGAGCCTGCGCGACTGGCGGTCCAGTGTGAGATAACCCAGGCCGACTTCGCACAGGTAGGCGAGGCGGGCGCGGATTTCGCTCAGTAGCAGATCGGTCGCCTCGTCCAGGGGCGCCGGCAGGGACAGGCGGGCGAAAAAGTCCCTAGCGCGCTCGATAGGCAGCAGCATCAGATCGTGGATGGTCAGGCCGGGAAGCGTTTCGAGGCGTTCCCGCGTCCAGTCGACTTCCTGCGGCAGAAAACGGTCCGCCCGGGCGAGCACGGCGTCCGCATCCGCCGCCTCCCCGAGCCGCCACAGCAGCGCCAGGGGTTTGAGCCGGGCACCTTCGCAGGCGGTACAGGCCGTGTAGGCGCGGTACCTGGAGAGCAGCACGCGGATGTGCATCTTGTAGCTCTTGGTTTCGAGCCAGTCAAAAAACCGCCGCACGCCGTACCAGACGCCGGGCCAGGATTTGCTCCAGTTCTTCCATTCCGGCTCGCCCTCCAGCACCCAGTGACGATGGGCCGGATCCATCTCGCGCCAGGGAAGATCGAGGGGAAAACCGCGCTTGTTGGCATAGACGATCAGGTCGCGCTGGCATTCGTTGTAGCTCTCGGTTTGCCAGGGCTTCACCGCCCCCTCGCGCAGGGTCTTGTTCTCGTCGGGAACGATCAGGCCAAAGTCGATGCCAATGCTGCGGCCAAAACCGCGGCAGGTCTCGCAGGCGCCGATGGGGGAGTTGAAAGAGAACAGGCTGGGAGTCGGATCCCCATAGTGGATGTCGCAGTCGGCGCAATGAAGGTCGTTGGAGAACTTCCACGCCGGCCCTGGAGTGCCGTCCACCTCGTCAGGCAAAACATGGATCGCCAACCTGCCCTGCCCTAGCCGCAGCGCCGCTTCCAGGGCCTCGGCGACCCGGGCCGGCTCGGTTTTGGACAGCCGGAAACGGTCCTGCACCACATCCAGGACGTCGCCGCGGCGGTCGTGGATGCGGGTGTAACCCTGGGCCTCCAGCAGTTGCATGACTTCCTGCTCGCTGAAGTTGTGCGGCACAGTGATGGGGAAAGAAACCACCAGCCGCGGATCTCCCGCCGACTCCGCCCGCCGGGAAATTTCGGCCTGGACTGTCCCCACCGAATCGCGGCGCACCGGCTGGCCGCAGCCGCGGCAGTAGAGGCGCGCGGCACGGGCGTAGAGCAGCTTGAGGTGGTCGTTCAGCTCCGTCATCGTGCCCACGGTGGAGCGGGACGTGCGCACCGGGTTGGTCTGGTCGATGGCGATGGCCGGCGGAATCCCCTCGATGCGATCCACCTGGGGCTTGTCCATGCGGTCCAGAAATTGGCGCGCATAGGGCGAGAAGGTCTCGACGTAGCGCCGCTGGCCTTCGGCGTAGAGGGTATCGAACACCAGCGAGGACTTGCCGGAACCCGAGACGCCGGTGACCACCACCAACTCGTTCAGCGGAATGCTGAGATCAAGATTCTTGAGATTGTTCTGATGGGCGCCGTGGATGACGATGGCGCCGTGCGGGTTTTTCGCCGGCATGGTTTTTCGCAGGTTGGGGAAGCGCGGCCAGGCCGGGAAACCACAAAAGGTCTCTAGCCCGCGCTGCGGGAACCCAATTGTAGCCGGGCGGGGAGGCGGCGCCGGGGCTGGCCCGGGCCGGCCACAATTAGAACAGCTTGATGTTGTCCACCAGGATGCCGCTGCCCACTTCCTCGCGCAGGCGCCGCCGTTTGAGCAACTTCTCGCGGGCGGCGGGCGGCAGATCGGTGATGGCGAGGAGGTTCTTGCCGATCAGGGTATCGACCACGTCTTCGATGACGCGGATCACTTCCAGGTCCAGATCGTGGAACTGCGCCGTGGCGGCATTGCCCGCGCCCGTACCGAGGAAAGCGAGTACCTGGGGATGGTCGGCGGGCAAGAATTCCCGCCCTTCGCTGCCCGGCTCCCGGTGCAGAGAGACGATGCGGCCGGTTTCATCTTTGGCGGCGTAGGGCATGGCGGTTTTTTCTGGGATGTATGGGCGGCGGCCGGGTTAGCAGGAGGTTCGAAGCAGCTTACGACCACCCGGCAGGGCTTCTTGAAGCCGAGACCCGCCATTCGCAGAGATTGTCCATACCCGAGTGATATGGTAGGTTTTATCCATTAGCAGTTGATGATGCTGACCAAGGGAGGCCGTTCGCCATGATCCAGCAATTCCCCGACGGCGCCGGAACCGCGGCGCAAGACCATCGCCTCAGCTTCGACGACGCCATCGCCTACGTGAGCAGCGGCCGCGGCGCGGCCTTCGCGGTGACACCGGTTTTCGACGAAGACCACGAACTGGCGGCCGGGGCGCGCGTGTTCCTGCTGGCGCCGGAGGGTGACGGCGATTATTCGCTGCGCTTCATTGCCGGGCCGTTCTTTTCCACCGCCTACGCCGCCAACGAGAAGCTGACGCCCGCGGAAGTGCCGGAGCGCGTGCGGGAACTGCGCTTCATGCCCACCCGGTTCGACGACGACTGGCTGTCGGATCAGGTCCAACTGCTGATCCAGAAACTGATGCAGGCTTCCGGCGAAGCAACGCCGCACATGCCCGACTATCAGGGCGCCAGCGCCAAACATGCGGCGGCGGACGTAGTGTTCCCCATCGCGTTCATCGGCAAAGGCCATTCCGGCAAACACTGAATTGCCGTCGCCCCGAGCCGGCCCCTGGCGCAAATGAAGCCGCTGTTCTGGACCGACAGCGGAACGAGGAGCGGTGCGGAAAACGCCGCCCTCGACAGCCGTAACCTGGTGCTGGCGGGAGCGGGAGGGAGGGAAACCCACCTGCGCTTCTGGGCCAGCACACCCACCGCCAGCCTGGGCGCCCACCAAGCCGCAGATCGCGCGTTACGCCTGGATTTCTGCCGCCAGGCGGGGGTTGCCGTGGTCCGGCGAATCAGCGGCGGCGGTGCGGTGTACCTGGATTCCAGCCAACTGGGATACACCCTAGTCGCGGTTCGGGATGCGTTCGGCCCGGGCGCCAGTCTGTCGGCCGTGCTGGAACGTTTTGCCGAAGGACTCATCCTCGGACTGGCGCATCTGGGCATCGGTGCACAATACAAATGGCCCAACGATATCGACGTCGGCGGGCGCAAGATCGCCAGCTTCTTCGCCGCGGCGGAGGATTCCGCGGTGCTGCTGCACGGCACGGTACTGCTCGATGCGGACGTGAAGACGATGCTTCAGGCGTTACGCGTGCCCACCGAAAAGCTTTCCCCGGACGGCCTTGCCGCGGCGCGCGATCGCCTGGTGACGGTGCGGGATTGTCTGGGGGAAGACATCGATCCGGCACGGGCACGCCTCGCCTTGCTGGGGGGGCTGGCCTCGACGCTGAAGGCGGAACCGGTAGCGTTGTCCGGCGATGTCTCGCCGCTCTCCGAAAGCGACAGGGACGACGAAGTCGCCCACGCCCTGGCAATCGATTGGTCCGGTCAGGCCGCAGAGGCGGTCGAGGCGCTGGTGGTGACCGACGGCGGTCCCCTGCAGGCGAGGGCAACGCTCACCTCGGACGGCGCACGATTCGCGCGCGTCGAATTCGCCAGCGACTGCCAATCCGTGCCGAACGAGTTATGGCAGCGCCTTGCCGACGCGCTGACCGGCGCGGAGGTTGCAGCCGTTTCGCACATTGTGGCGACGGTCCTCGCCGGAACCAGGGCTGAAACGATCGGCTTCGGCGCCGAAGAAATCTCCCGCCTCGTTGCCCTGGCGGCGGACAAGCACCGCGTCCAGCGGGTGTTGGGGCTTGCAGCGCAGGACATCAATACCTTGATGGTGCATGGATCGGCGGGGGAAAGCGCGTTGGCGATCCTGGGGCGGGCGTCCGTCGTGCTGGTTCCCTATTGCGCCAAACCGACCTGGTGCGAATGGCGACACGAGGACGATTGCCCCGAATGCGGGCTGTGCGCC
>JBAWHH010000185.1:0-1947 GCA_049593715.1 Rhodocyclaceae bacterium | reverse complement strand
CGACGGTGAAAGTCACCGGTGGCCAGCGCATCGACCTGCTCGGCATCAGGAAGGAAGACCTGCCCGCCGTCTGGAAAGACCTGGGCATGCCTTCGGGCCACGCCTACGGCAAGAGCATCCGCACCGTCAAAACCTGCGTCGGCTCGGAGCATTGCCGCTTCGGCACCCAGCAGTCGATGCGCATGGGCGTGGCGCTGGAGAAGATGCTGTTCGCCATGTGGTCGCCGCACAAGGTAAAGCTCGCGGTCTCCGGCTGCCCGCGCAATTGCGCCGAGGCCGGCATCAAGGACGTGGGGATCATCGGCGTCGATTCGGGCTGGGAGATCCACATCGGCGGCAACGGCGGCATCAAGACCGAAGTCGCCCACTTCTTGTGCAAGGCGAAAAGCGACGACGAAGTGAAGGAGATCAGCGGCGCTTTCCTGCAGCTTTACCGGGAAGAAGGTTTTTACCTGGAACGCACGGTGCATTACGTCCATCGCGTCGGCCTGGACTACGTGAAGAGCCGCATCGCCGATGACGCGGCGGGCCGCAAGGCACTCTACGAGCGCCTGCTCTACGCCCTGAAAGATGCGCCGGACCCCTGGGCGGAGCGCATCTCGGGCCCGGCGAAGCGGGAATTCGAGTCCTTGGTTATCTGATCAGGAAAAGAACATGGAAAACTGGAAAACCCTCTGCGCTCTCGACGACATCCCCGCGCTGGGCAGCCGGATGGTGAAGACGGACCATGGTGACATCGCCGTGTTCCGCACCGCCGACGACCGCGTGTTCGCGTTGAAGGACCGCTGTCCCCACAAAGGCGGCCCGCTTTCCCAAGGCATCGTCAGCGGCGAGCGGGTCACCTGCCCGCTGCACGGCTGGCAGATCGAACTGCCGAGCGGCGCCGCCATCGCGCCGGACAAAGGCTGCGCCAAGCGCCACGAGGCGAAAGTCGAGGGCGGCCAAGTCTATCTGCGGGTAGGCTGACAGCGCCATGGCCCACGTCCGATCCACCTGCTGCTACTGCGGCGTTGGCTGCGGTCTGCTGATCGAGCACGACGGCACGCGCATCACCGGCGTCACCGGCGATCCCGAGCACCCCGCCAACTTCGGCCGCCTGTGTAGCAAGGGCAGCAGCCTGCACCTGACGGCGCTACATACCACCCGCGCGCTGTATCCGGAACTGCGCCGCCAGCGGACGGAACCCCGCGCCCGCGTCGACTGGGAGAGTGCCCTGGACCATGCCGCGGAACGTTTCGCCGCGGTCATCCGCGAGCACGGGCCGGAAGCGGTGGCTTTCTACGTCTCCGGCCAGTTGTTGACCGAGGACTACTACGTCTTCAACAAGCTGGCACGGGCGCTGGTGGGCACCAACAACATCGACTCGAATTCCCGCCTGTGCATGTCGTCCGCCGTCTCGGCCTACAAGCGCACCCTGGGCAGCGATGCCCCGCCGACCTGTTACGAGGACATCGGGCTCACCGACTGCCTGCTGATCGCCGGCTCAAACACCGCCTACGCCCACCCCATCGTCTTCCGGCGGGTGCTCGACGCCAAGGCGGCGAACCCCGATCTCAAGATCATCGTCGTCGACCCGCGGGTCACGGACACGGCCGCCGCTGCCGATCTGCATCTGCAGATCGAGCCAGGCACCGATACCTTGCTGTTTGGTGCGATGCTGCATGTGCTGATCTGGGACGGACTCGTGGACGGCCGCTTCATCCGCGAACACACGGCGGGTTTCGAAGCTGCCCGCGACGCGGTGCGGGAACTGACCCCTGCGGCAGCCGCCCCGATCTGCGGCGTTCGAGCCGAGGACATCGTCACCGCCGCACGCTGGTTCGGCGCAAGCCGCGCCGCGCTGTCGTTCTGGTGCCAGGGGCTTAACCAGTCCCACCACGGGTCGGACAACGGCGCTGCCCTCATCCACCTGCATCTGGCCACCGGACAGATCGGCCGCCCAGGCAC
>JBAWHH010000184.1:0-8268 GCA_049593715.1 Rhodocyclaceae bacterium | reverse complement strand
TGCATGGTTGGCACTCGCTGCCGGCGCTGGCGGACGAAGCGGCGGTCCTGGCGCGCTGGCAGGTGCTGCGGGCGGTGAAGGTGGAAGCCCAGAAGGTCCTGGAAGAACTGCGCGTTGCCGGCAAGATCGGTTCGTCCCTGGCGGCCGAGGTGGAAGTCCGCGCCAGCGGCCAGCGCCATGAATTGCTGGCGGCCTTGGGAGACGACCTGCGCTTTGTGCTCATTGCCTCGAAAGTGACGCTGGTGCAAGTGGCCAGCGCGGACGAGGAGGGCGTCTCTGCCGTGGCAACCTCACATCAAAAATGCGGCCGTTGCTGGCACTACCGCGACGACGTGGGGGCCAATGCCGAACACCCGGAACTGTGCGGTCGCTGTGTTTCCAATCTGTTCGGTGCCGGCGAGGCGCGGGCTTGGGCATGACTTCCCATTCCGCTCTTGCCGCTGATTCGGTGCCGGGGCTTCGCTGCGGGTCTCTGCGGGTGGGCTGCGCCGGCGTTTTCGGAGGCCGCTGGAGATGAGTTCCCGCATCACTGCCTGGTTCGGTCTTAGCACGCTGGTCATCGCGCTCGACCAATGGTCCAAATTCGCGATGAGGGACTTGTTGGCGTTCGGGGACGTATTGCCGGTGACGTCGTTTTTCGATCTGGTGATGGTGCTCAACAGTGGGGCTGCCTTCAGCTTTCTGTCTTCGGCGTCGGGCTGGCAGCGCTGGTTCTTCATCGTGCTGGCGCTGGGCATTTCGGTTTGGCTCGCCGTGTTGATCGTCCGCCACGCCGCGGAACGCCTGCTGCCACTGTGTTTCGCGTTGGTCCTAGGTGGGGCGATCGGCAACGTCATCGACCGTTTTTACTATGGGGCAGTGGTGGACTTCCTCTATGTCCATATTGGCCGTTACGGCTGGCCGGCCTTCAACGTGGCTGATTCCGCCATCAGCGTGGGGTTGGTGCTGCTGATCTGGGATCAGCTTTTTGGGCAGCGGCAGCAAACCGCGGCGAATTGAAAGTCGGAGAAAAAATTCGATGGAACAAGTGGTCAAAGCCGATAGCCTGCTGACGCTGCACTACCGGGTTATGCTGAAAGACGGTACCGAAGTCCTCAGCACCTTCGATTCCTCACCCGCTACGCTCAAACTCGGCTGCGGCGAATTGGCCCCGCCCCTTGAGCGGTGCCTGATTGACTTGCCAGTGGGGAAGCGTAGCGCGTTTGTGCTTGAGCCGCGCGATGCGTTTGGCGAGTACGACGCCGACCGCGTGCAGCGAGTCGGTCGCCTACACTTGCCCCAGGAACCGGAACTGGAGGTTCTGTCGGTAGTGGAGGTCGAGCAACCCGACGGCGATACCTACGCCGGTGTGGTGGCGGAACTCGACGGCGATTCAGCCCTGATTGATTTCAATCATCCGCTGGCCGGCAAGGCAATCCGCTTCGAAGTCGAAGTGATCGGCATCCTTTAATCACGCTGGAGTCAACATCATGGAAGTTCTGCTCGCCAAACCGCGCGGTTTCTGCGCTGGCGTCGAGCGCGCGATCGAGATCGTCGAGCGTGCGCTGGAGCGTTTTGGCGCACCGATCTATGTGCGCCATGAAGTGGTCCACAACACCTTCGTCGTGGAAGACCTCCGTTCCAAGGGCGCCGTGTTCATCGAAGAACTGGACGAAGTGCCGGCCGGCGCGACGGTAATCTTCTCCGCTCACGGCGTTTCTAAGGCGGTGCGGCAGGAAGCCGAAACGCGTGGGCTGCGGGTTTTTGACGCGACCTGCCCGCTGGTCACCAAGGTGCACCACGAAGTGCGGCGTCAGCGCGATGCGGGGCGGGAAATTGTGATGATTGGTCACCGCGGCCACCGCGAAGTGGAAGGGACCATGGGCCAAGTGGAAGATGGTATCTACCTCGTCGAGAAAGTGGCGGATGTCGCCGGCCTGCAGGTCAAATCCCCCGAGAAATTGGCCTACGTGACCCAGACGACCCTGTCCATGGACGATGCGGCACAGGTTGTTGCGGCCCTGAAGGAGCGTTTTTCGGGCATCGTTGGCCCGAAAAAGGACGACATCTGTTACGCCACGCAGAACCGTCAAGACGCTGTGAAGTTCATGGCACCCCAGTGCGACATCGTGATCGTGGTCGGGTCGCCGAATAGCTCCAACTCCAATAGGCTGCGGGAAGTGGCGACCAATCTGCGAGTGCCCGCCTATCTGGTGGATTCGGCCGAGCAGATTGATCCGAAGTGGCTCGAAGGCAAGCGCCGCATCGGTGTGACGGCCGGTGCATCCGCGCCCGAGGTGCTGGTGGAATCCGTCATCGAGAGTTTGCAGCGAACGGGCCCGGCAACCGTGCGCGTGTTGGAAGGTGTTACAGAAAGCGTTTCTTTCCCACTGCCAAGACCGTTGTCAGACGACTGAAACAGTCGGGATCGCGTCAGTTCCGGCTAGGGTTCCAGTTCCAGACTGAACATACTGCTGGCGGTGACGCCGGCCCGGTAGGCGGGCAGAAATGGGGTGGCGAACAGTTGCCGCGTTACGGCTCGTTCAACCTCGGGCGGAATCTCAGTTGTTTCAACCACGAGGTCTTCGATTCGCCCGGCGGTGTTGACGCTAAAGCTAAATCGGATCCGTCCCTGGCCCCGAACCATACTCCGCAGGGTTTCCAGTTCCTCGTCTCCAATTGCTGCGTCCCTTTCCGCAACGACAGGGGACGGCGGTTGCGGTTCCAACTCATCGGGTGCCAGAGCGTTTTGCTGGCCTTCGGGCCGCGGCGACTTTGGTACCGCCGCCTTCGGCGGGCGGTTGCTTATTGGCGCTTTCGGAACGACCAGCACACCAAATTCCGGGACAGCCGAAAGCTTGGTCGAGGGGGAGGGCTCCGGGCGGCGAGGTTGTGCAGGCTCCGACCCCGGTGTGGGCGCTGGAGCCCGGGCTGTGATTGTCGCTTGGATCTGCGGCGGCGTTGTGGTCTGGGCTCCGTGCCGGTTCGGCTCGCGATGCGGAACTCGCCAAAAAAGCACGGTGCAGTGAGCGACCAACGAGAGAGCGAGGGCAACGGTGAAACTACACCGACCGTCGATCCTGATGCTGCGACGCTCTCCGCGTTCGCCAGCCAACCTGGAAAAACGGAAGGCAGTTGTCACCAGCAATCCGCGTTCGTTCCGCCCTTTGTCTGCAATTGGTTGTAGGTGAGTGCTGCGCAGTGCGTATCGCCTGCCTGCGCACCCTGAGCTGTCGCGGTCAGCGTGAAGGTGTTGTCCGCGCAAGCTGCGGTGATCGCGTAGTAGCCTTCGGGAGAAGGGGTCACGACTACTGCTGCCCCGGGGCAGGTGGCGTTTCCGGAGGCGGTCGTGTATCGGGAGTTCTCCGTAAAATATTTCTCCATGTTCTGGGCCACGGCCACCAGGGCCTGCTTCCCATCGGCGCGCCGGCTCTTCTGCAGTTGGCCCAGGAAGGAGGGCATGGCGATCGCCGCCAGGATGGCGACGATCGCGACGGTTATCATAAGTTCCATGAGGGTGAATCCGCGTTCGCGCATTTCTTTTGCCTCAATCTCTGATGATTTCGCGCCAGGCTTCACGCCGGGCAGATCCGGAGCCGAGATTCAGACGGAAATGTTCCGTCTTTCCTTCTTTCGACCCACCCTTGTACATCTCGGTCGTGCCTCGCCCGAAGTCGATGGTAGTGCCTTGGGGCGTGACGCCGATGCTCGAGGCACGGCGGCTCGCATAGGATGTTCCCGTTATGCCTGTGCCAGTGATCGCCTCTTTGGCGTCAGCAAATACTGGATTCGCCAGCGAGGAGCCAGTAAGCGCGTCGAGCAACGTGTCCCAGGACGTCCCGCCGCCTTTGCAGATATCTGTGTCGGGTTGCAGGCTGGTGAAATATATGACCTTTCTAAAGAGCGTCGGATCGAAGGCCACTCGTTCGCCAGAATTCGGCAAGTCCATATACCAGCCCTTTTTTGTCGACCAATCCACGGTGTTACGCGTGCTGGTCTGGAAACCAACCTGACTGGTCGCGGCGATGATGCTTTGTTCCTGTAGGTTTGCGCGCGTGTTCGTCGATAGCGAGGCCGCGTTGTCCCAGACGCCGTAGAAAGTCTGCGTTGCTGTTGTGGCTTTGTCGGATTCCTGGAGGTACAGCCCGGTCCCAAATAGCACCATGACGCCACCATCAGGATGCGACATCAATTCTGGTGCACTGCTGATTGGCTGGCGATTGCTGCCGCTGTCCTTTGCAATGTATAGGGGTAGGGGGGTTGCCGCGGTACCGTAGGCAACGGCCCAGTTGGCGGCATCGCTGTCCGTGAGGTCGAATTTCCACATGTTTCCCTGCAGATCGCCCGAATACGCGTAGTCCGCGACGCCATCCCCGTCCACATCGGCCACTGCAATATTGGGCAGCCCGTTAGGGGTACCGCTCGTCCCAGTCTTAGTACTGATCTTCGTGATCTTTGCACCGGTAACTGCATCGAGCACATAAAGAATGGCGTAGCCCGAGGTACTTGCGTAACCGTCGCTGGCCGTGTTGTTGTAGCCATTGCCCATGACCGCGGCCCAGCGGGAGGCGAGGCAGGGCTTCGGAATGCTGGTGGCGGTCGTATCACGGGAGGTGCATACTTTGACCACGGCGGGACGGCTAAACGTGTAACCCAAACCGTACTGAAGTGTAGATTCCGTGTCGGTGTCGTTCGAATCGGAGAACTCCCAAAGGGCTACCTTGTTGGCTGCGGCAGATGTCTGCGCGAACAACGATGGATCCGACACGTCCAGGGCGTAAAGGCTCTGCCCACCGCTGTTTAGCCCGCCAACCAGAATCGTCTTCCAGTTTGTCCCGGAAGTGGGACTCGGACAGACATTGTTGCTGCAGCCTGCGGTGCCACAAGAGGTGCACACATCGCCGATGGTCGGTGTTCCGTCCACGTAGAAGGCGTGGGGGTTGCTCGTCTTCCCGTAGTCATCCTGCGTTAGCTTGCTCAACTTGTTGTTGCGGAAAAGAATGCTTGGAATGTAGGCGATCTGTTCGACTCCATTCGCCGCCTTGAAGCCGTGCAGAAAGCCGTCGTTGGACCCGACGTAGATCATCGAATCCCGGCTTGAGTTGGCGGTACGGTAGTCCGCGTAACTGGAATCTGCGTAGCCGAAGTCCGGAATGCCCACAAACTGTATGGCTGAATTGACGATGTCACCAAGCAGATTAATCTGAGTTGTACTGCTACCACTGACATCCCGGATCATCGGCCGGTCATGCATTCCCGAGATGAAATTGCCGCGTAGGTATGACAGCCGGTCTGCGCCCTTGCTGTCCGTTGTTCCCGCGGCGTTGTTGTTCAGGCTGGTTTGCATCGCCGCTGGCAGCGTGGAGAAGGTGCCGAAAGGAACACCACGACTGCCAAGCGCTTGTGTCCCATCGTAACTGATGATCTTGCGACCAGTTGCGCCCAGATTGGCCAACTCCACTTCGGCTCGCCAATCATCGGACGCCGTGGTTGTTGAACCGTCCGAATTGACGGATATCGAAGAAACCGAACCGAACCATCCATCGCCCGAGAATTTAGCCTGGTACAGCTTTGCGCCCTGCTTCCAAGCGCTGGAGTTGGTTGCTAGTGCTGCGGCTGTTCCCGTCTCGCCTTGGATTTTGTCCATGGCCTTCTTGAGCTGATCTTCGAGCTTCAGGGGGTTTACCACTAGGAAGTAGTTGTCCGGCACGCCGTCATTGTTGGTGTCCCAAGTCGTCCCATCCGCTGGCGTGCGCAGCGTGCCGTCCGCAATGATCTCTTTGCCGTTGGAGTCCAAAGGCAGCTTGAAACTGCCCCATTTGGCCGCGTACCAAAGCGGGTCGTTGAGAAGCAGGGCGCTGGTGCTTGAAGTACTTGGGGTGAAGGTCCGCGTGCTGGTCAGAGCCAACAACCCCGACGCGTGGCGGGGCGTATCTAGGAAATAGTCGGGATCCCCCGAGGAAGTGTCTGCGTCGCGCACATTGAGGTAGATCCCGTCCGCGCTGGTTCCTGAGATCACGTACCCCATGTGCTGGATGATCCCGCCCGCGGCGTAATCTGACGACTGCTCGATTGTCACCGTGTTGTCTGCGTTGAGTGAGACGGTGTAGGTGACGATGGCGTCCATATCGTGATCGGCACCTTGCTCGACATCCTCATAGTTGATACGGAACACGTATTTTGCCCGTCCGTCATTCACTGTCGAATCAGTGACCGACCCGGGCGCGTTGACGATGGTGTCAACGTAGAAATCGACGATTTGGTTCGTCGGTTGAAAATCGCCCTGGGTTGCGCTGATGGAAGATCCTCCAACCGATTTGGCGAAAGGAACAATGGTGACCTTGCTTCCGGTAGTTCCAATGGGTATCTCAATCTTCGGCAGAGGAGGGGCCAAAGCTATCGAGTAGAAGTTGAGCTTGCGATCGTAGTTGGCGTCGCTGCTCAGATTGTTTACGTGTCCCCAATAGGCAATTTCGGCAGTGGAATAACTCCCTTGACGCGTCGGTTCCCCCGGGGCGAGACCGCGCAGCGTACCGAATGTCGTGGCGGTCTTGGCTGTGGGCGCGCTGTCGAAATTCGTCACGGTGGACTGGCCGATGAAAACGGATTTCGAGGTACCGAATTCCGTGTCCCATATCTTCTGGCCGAGCGTCTGAACGTCTATGCCCGTCCTGACTCCGGTGACTGCGCTGATGTCATTGGTCAAGGTGCCAAATGCGGAGCCTGGAACGGAATCGGAATCGAAGGACGGGTCGACGTCGCTGATCGCCATTACGTAAGGCTTGGCGCACTGGGGCAGGCCGCCACCCCCGCTGGCTGTTGCCACGTAAGGATCTTTCCAGGTAGGCCTGGGCAGGCCGAGCAGATCGTCTGCATTGGAGTTGCCGCCAGGATTGGCGACGAAGGAAGTCGTGGCCGAGGTCTTCCCCGAAAAATAGCGGACAACTTCATACACCATTTCGCCCAAGGGATTGCCCCACATCTGGCATTCCCCCGGGTTCATCTGACGGGTGGTGACCCAGCCGCAACTATAGTAGCGGGTGCCGCCTTCCTGGCCCTCGTAGTCCTGGTTGGAGTAGCGGAATCCGACGATGCGCAGCTTGTTGAGCGTTGAAATGATGCCGTTGACGCTGGTGTTGAAACTGCCATCCGCGTTCAGTTCGTTGTTGATGGAATCGGGTTCGATGTTTTTGCGTAGGATGCCGCCATCCGTGTTCGCGGCGTATGAGCCTGTCAGCAGCCCAAAGTACATGCTGTTGGTGGCGCCGTAATTCTGCAGGATGCCCGTCGGCTTGTAGTTCGTCGAGGTGCTGCCGTATCCGGTGCAGTTCGACTCCAGGCCGATGCTCGAATTGCAGACCTCGACGCGGACGGTGTAGTCGTTGCGTTGTGCTGTGGCAGCGTCAGCTTGCCAGCGCAGGCGGTACCCATCCCCCCCATACGTTTCCTGGTGTCGAAATTCTATGTCGTGGTCGCCGGCCGTTAGCGTGATTGACCCACTGTGGCTGTCGCAGCTACAGAATCCGTGTCCGCCGTAGTAGTTTGCGACTACGGTGCCATCGATTAGAACCTCTACGGCATCGTCCCCATCAACGGAGAACGAGTACGATTGGGTTGTGGGAATAGTGATCCTACCCGTGATGATTGTCAGGTACTGCTCTTGACTTGCGCTGTTTGGGTTGCAGACACTACTGCCGGAGTTGCAGTCGATGACGGCAAGAGTTTTCTGGCCGATTAGGTTGGCGGTTGTAGCGTAATCGGTCTTCCAGGTTTCGAATTCTGAGTGATTGGCAGGGTAGCCGGTATTGGTGTGGGAATAGGTCGCAATCTGCAGATTCTTGAAGGCGCCAGAAGGTACGACTGACCATCCAGTGCTTGTCGTGCTCGCCGTGACACAATTCGACCGACTATTGCTCCCAGTCGCGCAATCATCGCCCGCCACAGGGCGTTCGATGGACAGCCATTCCCATACCCGGAACTTGCTGTTCTCGAGAACGCGCATCAGCGGCACGCTGCCGACGCCGGAAAGCGTTACGTTTGCGAAGAGGTGGTAGCGGTTGGTTGCCGGTAGACTCAGCGGGGTGTAATCCTGGATATCGTAACCGTCGCGCGCGACGCTCTGGTATTCCTTGCCCCAGGAATGGGCGTCCTGGGGAATGAATGCTCGCTCAAGGACTGTCTTCGTGCTGGTGTCTGTGCTGCGATAGCCCCCGTAAAAGACCTTGCGCAGGGCATCCATGCGCGAGGTGGTGACGTAGTTTAGGAAGTCGCCACTCCATTCGGTGCTTC
>JBAWHH010000183.1:0-3937 GCA_049593715.1 Rhodocyclaceae bacterium | reverse complement strand
GCCCTATGCCATTCCTTGGCGACGGAAAGTTGTCGTCGATTCGGACTCAGGGGCGATCGCGGCGGCGGCGGGCCGACGACCAGCTGGTTGCTCACACAGCGCACGCCATTGACTTCCGCTGCAAGTAAGAGGGAAGGATCGCCGAGTCCCGAGCAATCGTGGTGGGCATGGCCTCGCGCAGGGGCGGCGGCGCATGCCGGCGCCACTGCGGCCGTCACGAAGATCGACACATCCGCAAGAGGCAAGAGACGGGTGGGCCGGGAAACTGGACAGATAGGCTTCACCATAAGCTCTGGCGGCTCAGCGCCCGTGGGTCGCGGTGAGTTGAGCCGTGCCGAGCCTGTTGCTGTTGAGCATGAAGCCCACCAGCGCGGCACTGGCATCGTCGGCAACGCCGAGCTTTTCCACTTTTAGGGCGTGTACCGTGAAGACGTAACGATGCGGCTTGTCGCCCTGCGGCGGGCAGGCGCCGCCGAAGTTGCGATCACCAAAGTCGTTCCGTCCTTGCTTGGCGCCGGCAGGCAATGGGGTCTTGACGCCTGCGCCCGCCTGCAGGGTAGTGACGTTGGCCGGAATGTCGTACACGACCCAGTGCCACCAGCCACTGCCGGTGGGAGCGTCGGGGTCGTACACCGTGAGCGCGTAACTGCGGACGCCCGCTGGCGGGTCTCGCCAGGTCAAGGCGGGCGAGAGGTTGCCGCCTGCGCAGCCGAATCCGTTGTAGATCTGGGCAGGTGCCAAGGGCTGTCCCTGAACTACGTCCGGGCTGGTCAGGTCGAACGCAAACGCGTTGGCAGTCCAAAGCGCGGCGCACGCCGCACCGAGTGTAAATCCATTCACCGATTTCGCTCCCTGTTCTGGCTGGCAAAGAATCTCCCGGTCCGGCATCGGACCGGTCCGACGCAACTGGCTATGCGGCGATGGCTTCCCCGCGCGCCCGGGCTTCCGCGCCGAGCCTATTGATGGCGACGACGAGGGCCTGGATGGATGCGGTGACGATGTTGGCGTCCACCCCCACCCCATAGCAGGTGCTTGCGCCGCCCGGACCCGCCAATTCGATGAACGCGCTGGCGCGGGCATCGCTGCCGCGGGCGGTTCCTCCCAGGGAACGTTCTTCGTAGCTGCGCACCTGGAGGTCGTAACCGGCGCCGCGGAACGCGTCGATCGCCGCATCGATGGGGCCGTTTCCTTCCCCGACCAACAAGTGGATCGTGCCGTCGATCTCCACGGTGAGCTTGATGCCCTGGGCCGCCCCGTGCTCGAAAAGGTGATGCTCGACATAGCGCATCGGCGCAGAGATCCCAAGGTAAGTGGCCGAGAACAACTGCCAGAGATCCGCTGCGGTCATTTCTCCGCCGTGGGTGTCGGTGTGGCGCTGGACCTCTCTTGAGAGTTCGATCTGGAGGCGCCGCGGGAGCACCAAGCCGTATTCGGTTTCGAGGAGATAGGCGACGCCGCCTTTGCCGGACTGGCTGTTGACGCGGATCACCGAGTCGTAACTGCGCCCCACGTCCGCCGGATCGATGGGAAGGTAGGGCACGCCCCAGGGGGTTTGCGGCTGCTGGGCGGCGAAGCCTTTCTTGATCGCGTCCTGGTGCGAGCCGGAGAAGGCGGTGAAGACGAGGTCGCCCACGTAGGGGTGGCGCGGATGGATGGGCAACTGGCTGCAGTGCTCCACGGTGCGCGCGACGGCGTTGATGTCGGCGAAGTCGAGGCCCGGCGAGACCCCCTGGGTGTAGAGGTTGAGGGCCAAGGTGACGATGTCCACGTTGCCGGTGCGCTCCCCGTTGCCGAAAAGACAACCTTCCACCCGCTCGGCGCCGGCCATCATGGCGAGTTCCGCCGCTGCCACCGCGGTTCCCCGGTCGTTGTGGGGATGGACGCTGAGGATGATGGAATCGCGCCGGGCGAGATGGCGGTGCATCCACTCGATCTGGTCGGCGTAGACGTTGGGCGTCGTCACTTCCACCGTGGTGGGCAAGTTGAGGATGATCTTGCGCTCCGGGGTGGCGCCCCAGGCGGCTGTGACCGCGTTGCAGACTTCGAGGGCGAAGTCGAGTTCGGTCGCCGTGAAGGTTTCCGGGCTGTATTCGAGCACCCACTCGGTTTCCGGCCGCGCGTCCGTCAACTGCCGCACGAGGCGCACGGCGGACACCGCCATGTCGATGACCTGTTCCCGCGTCATGCCGAACACCACTTCGCGGAACGGCCGGGCGGTGGCGTTATAGACGTGCACGATGGCGCGGCGGGCGCCGGCGACAGCTTCGATAGTGCGGCGGATGAGGGGCTCCCGCGCCTGGGTGAGCACTTCGATGGTGACGTCGCCGGGGATGTGGCCGCCTTCGATCAAGTCCCGCACAAAATCGAAGTCCGTCTGAGAGGCTGACGGAAAGGCCACCTCGATTTCTTTGAAGCCGATGTCGCAGAGCGTGCGGAAGAGGCGCATCTTGCGCTCGGCGTTCATCGGCTCGAACAGCGCCTGATTGCCGTCCCGAAGGTCGGTGCTCATCCAGACCGGCGGCCGGGTGACGACGTGGCTCGGCCACTGCCGGTCGGTGAGGCGGACGGGCGGGAAAGGCGTGTACTTGGTGGAGGGGTCTTTCAACATGGCGGGCTCCGCAGGGTTGGTTTTTCTGATGGGTGAATCGTACGGGAAACTGCGGGGCAGGCGATTGCGAACTTGCGTGAGAAATGGATCAGAAAAAGCAGAATATTGCGGTGATAGAGAGTCTTTCGCTATTATCAGCTCTCGTTAGTCCGATTGCCGAAAGATGATGAATCTCGACCGCTACGACAGGCTGATTCTGGAGGCGCTGCAGGAAGACGGCCGGCTCAGCAACCAGGATCTCGCCGAGCGCATAGGCCTCTCGCCTTCACCCTGCTTGCGCCGGGTACGGGCGCTGGAACAGGCGGGGCTGATCATCGGCTATCGTGCGCTGGTCGATGCCAAGGCCCTCGGCCTGTCGCTGATGGCGCTGATCCACATTTCCATGGACCAGCACACGCCGGAACGCTTCAACAACTTCGAGGCGGCGGTGGGCGAAATTCCCCAGATCATCGAGTGCCTGCTCATCACCGGTCAATCCGCCGATTACCAGCTCAAGGCGGTGGTCGCCGACATGGACGCCTACCAGGATCTGCTGCTCAACAAAATCACCCGCATCCAGGGCGTCACCGGTGTGCACTCCAGCTTCGTGCTGCGGCGGGTCGTGGACAAGACAGCGCTACCCGTCGCCGGGAAGTAGTTCTTCCCCGGCGGCATTGCATGCACCAAAAGGGCACGGCGAGAGCGGCTGTTATCCGGGCCGCGCAATCGGCCGCTCGACCGCTGCGGGAAATCCAGTTTCCCGCCGTACCCGCTTCGCCTGGTGCGCGCTTTCCTGCGAGGTCGAGTAGCCCATTGCGCGCTGAGAAAATGCCCTGACGAACCCCGGTGGCTTGGCAAGAACATCGGGCACCTGCGAAAAACCTCACGGATCTCCACTTTCTCTTTCGCCAGTCGATAAGGAGAAGCTGATGTGGGTGCGATTGTGCACAGTCTCCTGAAAGCCGGCTGCGTATGATCGCCGCCGAATAGCGAAGGGCTGTCGGCACCCAAGGGTGGCTTACCGGCCAGCAAAGATGCCGTGCGCCAGAGGTCCATGCAACTTAAGCGGAGTGTGCTGTGTTTTCCCAGATAAAAATCAGAAACCAGATGTTCTGGATGATCGCTACAATTTTTGTGCCCTTTTTGATCGCGCTTGCGGTCGCGGTTTTCGGGCTCAGTCGTACCGTGGATCGTTTCTCGAGTTTCGTGGATCAGGACCAGGTTGAACTTCTTGCCTACACCGAGATGTACGCCCAGGGACTTCAGATGGGCCAAGCGCTGCGCAACATCCAGCTCGATCCCACAAACCCCATCGCTTACGAGAATTTCGGCAAGGCACGGGAGAGTTTT
>JBAWHH010000182.1:0-4245 GCA_049593715.1 Rhodocyclaceae bacterium | reverse complement strand
AATCTGCGGCCACCGCCTGGGGCGCACTCGCCGTGCCGCCGTAACCGCGACTGATGATGCCGGGGCGAAACCCCCGTTGGCGCAATGCGTCGGCCAGCCATAAGACCAGGGGCGTCTTGCCGCTACCACCCGCCGTGATGTTGCCCACCACGATGACGGGCACGCCGACCGCGGACTGCTTGAGTATCCGGCGGCGGAACAAAAGGCGGCGCCCAGCCGCCAAGGCACCGAAAAGCCAGGACAGGGGCAGAAGCGAGCGCGCCGGCCACCCGCGATGCTGAACGCTACGCGCCAGGAACGCGCTAAGTGCCAATGGGGGAAGAGATCGGAGTGGCCGGCGCCTTTGGCGCCGCAGATGCGGTCCCCCCTAGCAACGGCGGCCCAGCGCTCGCCGCCGTCACGAGCCTTGAGCCGCCTGGGTCGCGAAGGAAATGTGGGGAAGCCCTGCGCGCTGGGCGGCCTGCATCACGTCGATGACGCTCTGGTGGGTGGCTTTGGCGTCCGCGTTGATGACCACAACCGGCTCTTTTGCGCCGCCGGCGGCCCGTTGCAGCGCGTTGCTGATGGCTTCGACGTCCCGTCCGCCGGTGGGCGTCCGGTTCACCAGGATCTCACCCGCGGCGGTGACGGCCACGTTGATCTCGTTGGGCTGCTCCTGGTTCTGTGGCACATCGGCCGTCGGCAGGTTTATCTCCAGGCCGGAAAACTTGGAATACGTGGTGGTGATCATGAGGAAAATCAGGATCACCAGAAGCACGTCGATGAGCGGGATCAGATTGATTTCAGGTTGCTCGGGCTGGCGCCCACGGCGGAAATTCATACGCTGCTACCCGTCACTTGCGTTCGCCGTGCATCACTTCGACAAGCTTCACCGCCTGCTGCTCCATATCCACCACGAAGCCGTCGACCAGCGCACGGAAATGGCGGTAGAAGATCATGGCGGGGATGGCGATCAGCAGGCCGAAAGCCGTGTTATAGAGGGCAACGGAAATGCCGTGGGCAAGCTGCTGGGGGTTGGCGCCTGAAGGGGATTGGGAGCCGAAAATCTCGATCATCCCCACTACGGTACCGAACAAGCCCATCAGCGGCGCGATGGAGGCGATGGTGCCCAGCGTGGTGAGGAAGCGCTCCAGTTCGTGCGTTGCCGCGCGGCCGGCCTCTTCGATCGCTTCTTTCATCACTTCGCGGGACGAGCGAAGATTGGTCAGCCCCGCCGCGAGGACACGCCCCAACGGAGATTGGGCGCTCAGTCGCGCAACCGTCTCCGGCGTTACCCTGCCCTGCCGTACGTCGCCGATGACGCTTTCCAGCAATCCGGCGGGGACGACCTTCGCCCGGCGCAACGACATCATGCGCTCGATGATGAGGGCGACAGCGATGATTGAGGCCAGGAGCAGCGGCCAGATCGGCCAACCCGCGGCCCGAAGAATTTCGAACACCCGATACTCCTCCTACTGGAAATAACCGCGAACTCTAGCGTGGGGGGGCTGATTCCGCAAGCATCGGGAGGCGGCGCCGGATATAGGCCGCGCCCGCCCATCCCTTGTCCACAAAAACTGTGGATAACTTTGTGTGTGGGCACTTTGTAGTTTCCCGAAGGCCGCTTGCCGCCAGGGGTTGGAACACTCCGATCAAAAATTGTGCAAATGCGCGTGCCAGACCATGGGCATAAGCCTGGGAGTGCCGCGACTCCCGGCGCGCCGCCGCTCCTGGTGCCGCGATAGAATTTCGCGCATGGAAACAACACTGCTTTCCCCTGGCGGGGTCTCTGATCGCGTCGTCAGCGTCAGCGAACTCAATCGTTTGGCGCGGCAGGCGCTGGAGTCGCGGTTCCCGCTGATGTGGGTCGGCGGCGAAATCTCCAACGTCACTTACGCCGCCTCCGGCCACCTCTATTTCTCCTTGAAGGACGCCGACGCCCAAGTGCGTTGCACCCTGTGGCGCAGTCGTGCCCAACTGCTCGACTTCGCATTGGATCGCGGTATGCAGGTGGAAGTCCGCGCCCTGGTGACGCTGTATGAAGCGCGGGGGGAATACCAGCTTAGCGTCGAGACCGTGCGTCGAGCCGGTGTCGGCGCGCTTTACGAGGCATTCGCCCGGCTGAAGGAACAATTGCAGCGGCAAGGTCTATTCGACCCCGCCCGCAAGCGTCCGCTTCCCGCCTTCCCGAACTGCATCGGGCTCGTCACCTCGCTGCACGCCGCGGCTCTGCGCGATGTGCTTGCCGCGTTGCAGCGCCGCGCGCCCGCGGTCCCAGTGATCATCTATCCCGCTCCCGTCCAGGGCAGTGGCGCGGCGGAGCAATTGGCCGCAGCGCTTCAGGCCGCCGCCGCGGGTGGCGAATGCGATGTGCTCATCGTCTGCCGTGGTGGCGGCAGCATCGAGGATCTGTGGGCGTTCAACGAAGAGGTTCTGGCCCGGGCCATTGCGGCGAGCCCCGTTCCCGTCGTATCGGGCGTGGGGCACGAAACCGATTTCACCATCGCCGATTACGTCGCGGATCAACGCGCTGCAACACCCACCGCCGCGGCGGAACTGGTCAGTGCGGGCTACGTCACCGCGCGGAGCGAGGTATCGCGCTTGGCAGCGCAATTTCATCGCGGCATGCGCCGGCGGCTGGAAAACCAGCAGCAACGCGTGGACCTGGCCTCCCGCGGCATGGTCTCGCCAAAGGAGCGCCTGGCCAGAATGGAAGTATCGATCGATCACGCGCGCAGCCGGCTGACATCGACCATGGCGAGAGCCCTGGATCAGACCCGCGCCCATCTCGCCCGCGGCCGCCTGCAGTGGCGGCATGCAAAACCCCGACTCGCGCCGCTGGAGCAGCGCATGCAGCATCTGGCCGGGGTGCTTCGAACCCTGCCGCCAGCGACGGTCGGCAAGCACCGCACCCGCATCCAGACCCTCGGGGAGCACTTGGCAATGCTGGATCCGCGCAAGGTACTCGGCCGCGGCTACAGCATCGTGCGCGACAGCGGCGGCAAAGTCGTGCGCGATAGTCTGCAGGCCCCGGCGGGAAGCACCGTCTCCCTGGAGTTCGCCCGTGGTTCCGCCTTGGCAACGGTGACGCGCAACGACCGCGGCGGCGGGAACGAAGTTGAATGACTATGCCAGCCGTTGCCAGCGCCGCTAAATCCCACTAAAGTTGTCAGGATTACAAACGTACCCAACACGAGGAGCTGCTAGACATGGAACACACCCTTCCCGCCTTGCCCTATGCCACGGATGCCCTTGCGCCCCACATGTCCAAGGAGACGTTCGAGTACCACTATGGCAAACACCATCAGGCCTACGTCACCAACCTGAACAACCTCATCAAAGGCACAGAGTTCGAAAGCCTCGGGCTGGAAGACATCGTCAGAAAAGCCCCCGCCGGAGGCATCTTCAACAATGCAGCCCAGGTGTGGAACCACACTTTCTTCTGGAACAGCCTGAAACCGAACGGAGGCGGCGCGCCCAGCGGCGCCCTGGCCGACGCCATAAACGCCAAGTGGGGTTCTTTCGATGCTTTCAAGGAGGCTTTCACCAAGAGTGCGGTGGGCAACTTCGGCTCCGGCTGGACCTGGCTGGTGAAGAAGGCGGATGGCTCGGTGGACATCGCCAACACAAGCAACGCCGGCACTGCCCTCACCGGCTCGGATAAGGCGCTCGTGACCATCGACGTTTGGGAACACGCCTATTACATCGATTACCGCAACGCCCGGCCCAAATTCGTCGAGACCTTCCTGGCCTCCCTGGTCAATTGGGACTTTGCGGCGAAGAACTTCGCCTGACGGGCGGTTGTTTGGTCAAACTGGCGGCGCAAGCGAAATAAGCTCGCGACGCGATCCACCACCAAGACACTAAAGTCGCAAATCCGGCGGGCACCTCAAAGGGTGCCCGCGCTGCCTTGGGGTGAGCCTGAATGGACGGGGATGCCATTCTCTGCCCACGAGTTTGCTTCTCCCGGTGGGATGCGGCCGGCCCTTGGGGTGTCTAGGAAGCACTTGCGGACATTTGTTCCCACACGACCGGGCCTTCGCAGCTTCCTCCAAGCAGTCACCCGAACGCCAGCTTCAGCCATGAATCGGCAGCGCGCAACGCCATAGCCGCAACGCCGTTGGAGGTTTTCCGCGTTTTGTCGCACAGCCGCATGCGCGGAGGATTTACAAAAGGAGCACGATGGGGAAGCGCACGCTGACCATGGTGCCGGGCGGAAGCGGCTGCGGCGATGCGCAAGCAAGGCCGCCGAAACCGACCTTCCTG
>JBAWHH010000181.1:0-7708 GCA_049593715.1 Rhodocyclaceae bacterium | reverse complement strand
ATTCAGCACCGTCTGCGTGCTGAGAGCGGTCTTTCTTCTCGAAGTTCAAAATATTTTTGCTCCCACAGTTCAACCGTTCATCCGAGATAACCATGACTGAAAAAGGCCTTTTTCCATCGGCCCGCATGCGTCGCATGCGCCGCGACGATTTCTCCCGCCGCCTGATGCGCGAAAACACTCTGACTGCCGACGACCTCATCTACCCTGTGTTCGTGCAGGAGGGCAGCGGGCTGTCGGAGCCCGTCACGTCCATGCCTGGGGTGTTCCGGCATTCCCTTGATCGGTTGCTCAAGGTGGCGGAAGAGGCGGTGGAACTCGGAGTCCCGGCCCTGGCACTTTTTCCCGTCATTGATTCTTCGCGGAAGTCTCTGGGTGCAGAGGAGGCCTACAATCCTGCGGGGTTGGTGCCGCGGGTGGTGAAGGCGCTCAAGCAGTCTTTCCCGGATTTGGGCGTAATCACCGACGTGGCTCTGGATCCGTATACCAGCCATGGCCAGGACGGATTGATCGACGACTCCGGCTACGTCCTCAACGATGAGACGTTGGAAGTTCTGGCCCGTCAGGCGCTTTCTCATGCTCAGGCGGGTGCCGACGTCGTCGCACCTTCGGACATGATGGATGGTCGGGTCGGACGCATTCGGGCCGAACTCGATGGTGACAGGCGAATCTACACGCGTATTCTGGCCTATTCGGCCAAGTACGCCTCCAGCTTCTATGGCCCGTTCCGCGACGCCGTAGGGTCAGCCACCAACCTCGGCAAGGGCAACAAGTATACGTACCAGATGGATCCGGCCAACTCCGACGAAGCGTTGCGCGAGGTGGCAATGGACATCGCCGAAGGCGCTGACATGTTCATGGTGAAACCCGGCATGCCGTACCTGGACATCGTTCGCCGTGTGAAAACTGAGCTTGGCGTTCCCACTTATGTTTATCAGGTGAGCGGCGAGTACGCGATGTTCAAGGCGGCCTCCCAGAATGGCTGGATCTCTGAGCAGGCCTGCGTGACCGAAGCGCTACTTTCGATGAAGCGCGCCGGTGCCGACGGAGTTTTGACCTACTACGCTCTGGATGTCGCGCGCTGGCTCAACCAGTCAGCTTAGGGGCTAGCTCGGGCGGCAACGCAGATGGGGATATGGCGTATTTGCCCAAGGGCTGCCGGGCAGGTACGCCTTCAGGTGATCTGCAGTTGCGCCAGATGGCGCGGCAATTCCAGAATCGACCTTATTCTGAGGTCAACGTAGGCCGGGCGCCGATGGGCCGCGCTGATCCACACCGTCCTCATGCCGAGCCCCTTCGCGGTGCGCAAGTTCTCCAGCGAGTCTTCCACCATGATGCATGAGCTCGGCGTCAGGCGCTGGTCGCGAATGAGGCCCATGAATCCGCGCAGGCTCGGTTTTGGGCGGAACCGCATATGTTCGATGGAGAATACGCGCTGGAATAGGAACTCCACGCCCATGGCTGACAGGACCGCCTTCGCGTAGCGCTCAGGCGCGTTGGAGAAAACGACCTTGCGACCGGGAAGCCGGCGCAGAGTGTCGCGAATGCCGCGCTCGGCGACCACCATTTCCGCCAACCTCGGGAAGTGGTGCGTGTGGTGCAAGAAGTGATGGGGATCGGTGCCGTGATGGCGCATCATGCCCAACAACGTTGCGCCGTACGTCTTCCAATAACGCACTCGCAGTGCGCTGGCTTCGTCTTGAGGCAGGCGCAGGTGTTCGGCCAGGTAGGCCGTCATGCTCTGGTTGATGCTGGGGAAAATATGCGGCAGCGCGTCGTGGAGGGTATTGTCGAGATCAAAAATCCAAGTGCGCCGCCGATTGCTCATGGGCTGAGATGCAATTGTTGAAACTACGTTAATGTCATTTGCTCTTGATCAGCGTACCTACCCCTTGATCGGTCAGGATTTCCAGCAGTAAAGCGTGTTCGACCCTGCCGTCGATGATGTGTACCGCACGCACGCCGCTACGGGCCGCATCCAGTGCGGAAGAAATCTTCGGGATCATCCCGCCGGACAGCGTGCCCTCTGCGACCAGCGCCTCGATCTGCTTTGGCGTAAGGCCGGTGAGGAGATTGCCGTCCTTGTCCAGGACGCCGGGAGTGTTGGTTAGCAGGACGAGCTTCTCGGCTTTGAGGATTTCCGCCAGTTTGCCCGCTACCAAGTCAGCGTTGATGTTGTAGGACTCTCCTCCCGGGCCGACGCCGATGGGGGCGATCACGGGAATGAAATCGCCAGTGTCCAGGAACGCGATGAGGCTTGGATCTATATGCGTGATCTCGCCGACCTGGCCAATATCGATCATTTCCTCTGGCTGCTCCTGGTTCGGCATGAGCAGCTTCTTGGCACGGATGAACGAACCGTCTTGACCAGTAAGGCCAACTGCTTTGCCACCATGCCGGTTGATGAGATTGACGATTTCCTTGTTCACCTGCCCGCCGAGGACCATTTCGACGATATCCATGGTCTCTTCGTCGGTGACGCGCATACCTTGGACGAACTGGCCTTTCTTGCCGACGCGCTTGAGCAGGTCGTCGATCTGGGGCCCACCCCCGTGAACTACCACCGGATTCATCCCCACGAGCTTCAGAAGAACGACATCGCTGGCGAAACTGTCCTTCAGCCTTGGGTCGGTCATGGCGTTGCCGCCATATTTGATAACGATGGTCTTGTCGAAGAAGCGCTTGATATAGGGCAGGGCTTCCGCCAGGATGCTCGCCTTGGTTGCGGCGGATAGGGTATCGCTCATGATGGCTCGCGGACGAAAAGTGGCGATTCTAGGCGCGATGTGGGCAAAGAAGAAGCGGGGGCATTCCCTCCCGCCCGACTGAATCGGCCCGTGCATCGCTCCGTAGTGAAGGGATCAGTTGCTGACGAGTCTCCTCGTTCCAGGCGTCGAAGGGAGCCGGCTCTTCTGTTCCTACCTCTCGCCGCTAGGGCTGCACCTTCACGATGATGATGCCCAGCCCCACTGCGCAGGCTCCCAGGATGCGGTAGAGGCCCATGGATTCCTTCAGCAGCGCTGCCCCGAAGATCGCGGCGAAGACCACCGAAGTTTCCCGCAGGGCGGCGACCGCCGCCAGGGGGGCTACCGTCATTGCCCACAGCACGATGCCGTAGGAACCGATGGACATGGCCGCCCCGAGAAGGTGATGGGCCCAGCGTCGACGCAGATGGCCGAATACCCCGCGGCCCCGGTGCCAGCAGACGACGGCCAGGATGGCCCAGGCGTTGAGGAAGAACAGCCAGAGGATGTACGAGAGCGGGTTGCCCGCGGCGCGCACTCCGAGGCCGTCGAAGATGGTGTAAAGGGCGATCACCAGCGAGTTGGCGAGGGCGAACAGAAGGGCGCTGCCGCGTACCCCGCCCGACCAGATGCCCGCCGCTGTGGGGAGCAGGATGCCGGTGCCGACGCAGGCGACGCCGAGCAGTAGGCCCGCGTTGGCCGGTTCCCCCAGAATCGGACTTGCCGCGGCGACGAGCAGCGGCGCCGTGCCGCGCATCAGCGGATACGCCAGCGACAGGTCCGTCCGCCGATAGCTCTCCGCCAGCAGGAGGAAATAGGCGACATGCACGCTCAGCGTCCCTATCATCCACGGCCAGCTTGCGCTGGCCGGCAGGGGGACGAAGGGAAGGAGGCAGGCGGCGATCAGGCTGGCGGCCACGGCCAGCCCCACGGTGTCGAGCAGACCGTCGCTCGCGTTCTTGAGCAGAACATTCCAACCGGCGTGCATCAGCGCGGCGAGCAGTATCGCCAGCGCTACGGGCAAGGGGATCACGCCGGCCAGGGCAGGGAGTAGGTCTTGACGTTGGTGAAGCCTTTCATCGCCTCCAGTACGCCCTCCTTATAGCCGAGGCCGGAGTCTTTGATGCCGCCGAAAGGCGTCAGCTCCAGCCGGTAGCCGGGCACCTCGCGCACGTTGACGCTGCCCACCTGCAGTTCCGAGACCAGCCGCGCGATGACGTCGAAGCGGTTGGTGCACACGCCGCAGGAAAGGCCAAAAGGTGAGCCATTCACCAGACTGATAGCTTCGTCGAGATCGCGGAAACGCAGTAGCGGAGATACGGGACCGAACGTCTCTTCGCGCACCAGTTGCATGTCCGGCGTCACCCGGTCGAGCACGGTCGGGGCGTACAGGGCGCCACGGCGCTGGTTACCCGTCAGCAGGCGGGCGCCTGCCGCGACGGCGGCGTTCACCCGGCGTTCGAACGCAGTCGCCGCCGCCTCGTCGATCACCGTGCCCATGTCCAGCGACGGGTTCGCGGGATCGCCGTAGGTCCAGGCCTGCGTCTTGGCGACCAGTTGCTCGATGAATTCATCCGCCACTGAATCTTGCACCAGGATGCGCTTGACGGCCGTGCAACGTTGGCCGGAGTTCTTGTAGGAGCCTGCCGCCGCCAGGCTGCTGGCCTCGTCCAGGTCGGCATCGTCCATCACGATCAGCGGATCGTTGCCGCCGAGTTCCAGCACCATGCGCCGATAGCCGACGCGTGCGGCGATGGCCTTGCCGATGGTCGCCCCGCCGGTGAAACTGACCAGATCCACGGCGGGATGGGTGAGCAATTCGCCGGCAATCTCGGCCGGATCGCCGGTGACGACCTGGAACATCTCCGGTGGCAGCCCGGCCTCGTAAAGAATGTCCGCCAGCAGCAGGGCCGACAGCGGCACCTTCTCCGATGGTTTGAGCACCATGCGGTTGTTGGTCGCCACGGCCGGCACGATCTTGTGGGCGACCTGATTCATCGGGTGGTTGAACGGCGTGATCGCGGTGATCACGCCCAGCAGCGGATCGCGCTGGGTGTAGACGCGGCGCTGGCGGCCGTGGGGCGTGATGTCGCAGGAGAACACCTGTCCATCGTCCACCAGCGCCTGATGGGCGCCAAACGTCAGCACGTCGGCGACCCGGCCGACTTCGTACCACGTGTCTTTCTTGCACAGGCCCGCTTCGGCGGTGATCAGATCGCTGATTTCTTCACCGCGGGCGCGAACCCTCTCGGCGGCCGTGGCGAGGATCCGGCTGCGTTCGTAGCGGGAGAGCTTTGGCCTGAAGGCGTGGGCGATCTCCAGGGCACGGCGAACGTCCTTCACCGTTGCTTTCGGCACCGTGCCGACGATGCGCCCCGTGTAAGGGTTGGCCACTTCGATGACGCGGCCCGGCGGGGCGACTTTTTGCCCGCCGATGCGCATTGCCTCTTCACGAAAGTTGTCAGCTCTGGCCGGACTCACGTTCTTTCCTCATAAGGGATGATGATCGTTCTTTGGCGGCGTCACCCAGCGCGCCATGCATGCGTCGCCGGCTGTCCTCCGCATGGCGGCACAGCAGATCGGCGGACTGTCGCGCATCCCTTGCGGCGACGGCCCGCACGATGGCGCGGTGCTCCCGCAGCGAAATGCCCATGGTGTGCTGGTCGTGCAGGTAGGCCTGGCGGCGGAAGAGCGACAACTCTCCCACCAGGCGGCCATAGGTGTCGTGCAGCTTCGGGTTGCCGGTGAGGGCCGCCAGACGGTCGTGGAGGGCCAGGTTGAGGCTCGTGTACCGGTCGACGTCCTTGCTGGCCGCCGCATCCTCCATGGCGTCGACGATGCCTTCCAGTTCCGCGACCCCCGCTTCGGTGATCGCTTGCGCCAGGAGGCGTCCGATCAGACCCTCGAGCGCGATGCGCACTTCGTAGATCTGGTCAGCCTCGTCGAGGCTCAGGGTGCGCACATACACCCCGCAGTTCTTTACCACCCGCACCAGGCCTTTTTCTTCCAGGCCGCGGAAGGCCTCTCGAATCGGCCCGCGGGAGACGCCGAGCTGCGCCACCAGCGCCACCTCGCGTAGCGCCTGCCCCGGGGTGAGGCGGCCGTCGAGGATCATGCGCTCCAGTTCCTCCTGCACCAGCGAGGGCAGGGAATGCTGCTGCAACAGGGTCAGCGTGGTTGGGGGGCTCATGGATTCGGCGTGTGCCATTTAAGGAGGAGGCCGAAATTCTCTTGTCTGGCGAAAAATTGTCAACAATCTGCAATGTCCGGATTCTAGGATGCGCTCCGTTGCAGCGTGATTACAGGGGGGCGGAATGAGTTTGGCGATCGAAGTGCGCAGCCTGAGCAAGGCGTTTCGCAATTGCCTGGCGCTCGATGATGTGACGATCAGCGTTGCCGATGGCGAAATGGTTGCGTTGATCGGCGCTTCCGGCTCCGGCAAGTCCACGCTGCTCCGCCACATTTCGGGATTCCTCGCCGCGGACGAGGGTGAAATTGTCGTGCACGGGGAGTCGGTGCAGCGCGACGGGAAGCGGGCACGGGGCGTGCGGCGGTTGCGGGCGGAGATCGGTTTCGTCTTCCAGCAGTTCAACCTGATCGGCCGCCTGAGCGTCCTGACCAACGTGCTGATCGGACTGCTCTACCGCACGCCGTTGTGGCGCAGCCTGCTGATGCGCTTCTCCCTGCCGGAACGCCAGCGCGCCATGGAAGCCCTGGTTGCCGTCGGTATCGAGCAGTCCGCCTGGCAGCGGGCCACCACGCTGTCGGGAGGGCAGCAGCAGCGCGCCGCGATCGCCCGCTGTCTGGTCCAGGGCGCCCGCGTCATCCTCGCCGACGAGCCGATCGCGTCCCTTGATCCCGAGTCGGCGCGCAACGTGATGGAACTGCTGGCGCGGACGAACCGGGAGCGTGGCTGCACCGTCCTCGTCTCCCTGCATCAGGTCGAATTCGCGCGCAAGTATTGTCCCCGCACCGTTGCCCTGCATCGCGGCCGCATCGTCTATGACGGGCCCTCGGCCGCCCTGACGCCGCAACTGCTCGCCGAACTTTATGGCGCCGAGGCTGGCAGATTGGCTGCCCCGGTGACCGACCAGCCGAGCGGGGGGTTCCTCCGTCCAACTGTCGAACCACCCCTGGCGCTCGCCCAGGGGGCACGCAGCCTCTACTAATCCAAACAAGGAGCTTCCGATGGACTTCAGGTTCAAGACCTTGATCGCGGCCGCCGCCATCTCCCTGGCGGGCCTCGCCCAGGCCGCCGACGTCAAGGAAATCAACTTCGGCATCATTGCCACGGAAAAATCCGGCGCCCTGAGGCAGATGTGGGAGCCATTCCTCGACGACATGAGCAAAGCCGTCGGCGTCAAGGTGAATGGCTATTTCGCCACCGACTACGCCGGAATCATCGAAGCCCAGCGCTTCAACAAGGTGCAGATTGCCTGGTACGGCAACAAGTCGGCGATCGATGCCGTCGATCGAGCCGGTGGCGAAGTGTTTGCCCAGTTCATCGACCTGGACGGCACGCCGGGCTACTACTCCTACCTCATCACCCACAAGGATAGCGGCATCGCCAGCCTTGACCAGGTGTTGAAGAACGGCAAGGACTACTCCTTCGGCGTCGGCGATCCGCAGTCCACGTCGGGCACCCTGGTGCCGACCTACTACGTGTTCACTTTGAACAAGCTCGACCCCAAGACCCACTTCAAGGTGGTGCGCTCGTCGAACCACGAAGGCAACTTCCTCGCCGTGCTCAACCGGCAGGTGGACATAGCCACCAGCAATAGCGAAATGACCGGCAAGATGAAGGAGAAGTCGCCGGAGAAGCTGGAACAGATCCGCATTCTGTGGACCTCGCCGCTCATCCCCCGCGACCCGCTGGTCTGGCGCAAGGATCTGCCGGCGGACATGAAGAAGAAGATCCAGGACTTCACCGTCGGCTACGGCAAGGACGCCCGCGAGAAGGAAATCCT
>JBAWHH010000180.1:0-8568 GCA_049593715.1 Rhodocyclaceae bacterium | reverse complement strand
ACCAAAGATGAAGAGGGCGAGGCTCGAAATATTCTCTGAATGAGTCGACAAGTTTCGGGAATTGAGCCTCCCGTCGCCCCTCAAACTTTGGTCGGCAATACCACTTGTTCGGTCAAATGCGCGCAGGCGCTTCGATCGAACTTTCCCCGCCCCAGCCTGCCAACGTGGACTCCCCCCAAGCGATCCAAGGAGGACGCAAGCCCATGCTGAAAGCCCTGCTGTTCGACGTCGATGGCACGCTGGCCGATACGGAGCGGGATGGCCATCGGTTGGCGTTCAATGCCGCGTACCTGGAGTTCGGGCTGGACTGGGACTGGGACGTGGATCTGTACGGCCGGCTGCTGGCGGTGACGGGGGGCAAGGAACGCATTCGTTTCTATGTGGATTCGTTCCGGCCGGCGGAACCGCGGCCAACGGATTTTGAGGATCTGGTGGCCGAACTGCATCGCGCCAAAACGCGGCATTACACGCGGCTCCTGGCGGACGGCGGCATTCCCCTGCGGCCGGGGGTGAGGCGGGTGCTGGGCGAGGCGCGGGAAGCTGGCCTGACCCTGGCCGTCGCCACCACCACGACGCCGGAGAATGTCACCGCGTTGCTGCGCCACAGCCTGGCGGATGACGGGCCGGAGTGGTTCGACCTGATCGCCGCCGGCGACATCGTGCCGGCCAAGAAGCCGGCGCCGGACATTTACCTCTGGGCGCTGGAGCGGCTGGGCCTGGCGGCGGCGGAATGCCTGGCTTTCGAGGATTCCGACAACGGCCTGCGCGCCGCCCTCGGGGCGGGGCTGCGCACGGTGGTGACGGTGAACGACTACACACGGGACCACGACTTTTCCGGCGCGCTGGCAGTGCTGTCGGACCTTGGCGAGCCGGGCGCGCCGTTCACGCGGCTGGATAAGGCGGAAAGCGGGCTGGTGGATCTGGCGACGCTGGGGGAGTGGGTCGGCTGACGGTCTGTCGTTGGGCCGCTTGCCCCTCACCCTGTCCCTCTCCCGCGGGGGGAGAGGGTACCTGCTGATTGGCGAGGTGGTTTTCGGAAGGTGGGGCGGGAATTGGATCGGGGCCGCTTCTCTTGTTTCACGAAACGACTGCTCGGAATCTCGCGCAAGTCGCGGCGCAGCGGGCTTTTCTCCCTCCCCTGGCGGGAGAGGGTCGGGGTGAGGGGGAAGCCCGGCCCCGGGGCAAAACGCCGGCCTTTGCCCTGGACGAACGCCGCCACCGCCCCTTGAGGGATAATCGCCCCATGACTCTCACCGACCTGCGTTACATCGTCGCCCTCGCCCGCGAGCACCATTTCGGCCGCGCGGCGGAAAAGTGTTTTGTCTCTCAGCCCACCCTGTCCGTCGCGGTAAAGAAGCTGGAGGACGAGTTGGGGGTGACGCTGTTCGAGCGCACGCCCCAGGAAGTGCGCGTCACCGGGATCGGGCTGCGCGTGGTGGCGCAGGCGGAGCGGGTGCTGACGGAGGCGGCGCTGGTGCAGGAAATCGCCGCCGCCGGCAAGGATCCGCTCACCGGGCCGCTGCGCCTGGGAGTGATCTACACCATCGGCCCCTGGCTGCTGCCGCGTCTTGTGCCCCTGCTCAAGGAGCGGGCGCCGGCCATGCCGCTGCTGATCGAAGAGAACTTCACCCACCGGCTGGTGGAGAAGGTCAAGGCTGCGGAACTGGACCTCATCGTCATCGCCCTGCCGCTGGCCGAACCGGGCCTGGTGGCGCAGCCGGTCTATGACGAGCTGTTCCGCACCCTGGTGCCGGCGAGCCATCCCTGGGCAAAGGAAGCATCGGTCGATCCGCATCGCCTGCTGGAACAGCCGCTGCTGATGCTGGGCAGCGGCAACTGTTTCCGCGATCAGGTGCTGGATTTGTGCGCCAGCGTGGGCCACGGCAATCCGCAGGTGCTGGAAGGCGGCTCGCTGGAGACGATACGGCACATGGTGGCCTCGGGCGTCGGCGTGACGGTGATGCCGGCCTCAGCCGTGGACACACTCCCCCCCGACGACGCCCTGCTGTGCGCCCGCCCGTTCTGCGATCCTCAGCCCATGCGCCGGGTGGGGCTGGTGTGGCGCGTCAGCTATCCCCGCCACCAGGCGGTGGACGTGGTGCGCCGCACCCTATTGGACTGCAATCTGCCCGGCACCCAGCCTGTCCAGGCCGCCTGATCCCTTTCACATGCCCCGTTCGGCGGGACGAAAAGCCGCGCCAGACGCTGGATGCGGTTCCTCGATAGCAATCCCCTATTAACGAAATCGCCGCAATTCATTGGAACAATCGCCGTCGGGTCTTTAGTATTCGCCGCGTTGCAGCAATTTTCAGCCAACCACCAAGGAGAAAAACGATGAGCACCTCTATGATCAACACCGAAATCAAACCCTTCAGCGCCACCGCTTTCCACAACGGCAAGTTCGTCCCCGTCACCGAAGCGGACCTCAAGGGCAAATGGTCTGTCGTGTTCTTCTACCCGGCCGACTTCACTTTCGTCTGCCCGACCGAACTCGGCGACCTGGCGGACAACTACGCCGTGTTCCGCGACCTCGGCGTTGAAATCTACGCCGTGTCCACCGACACCCACTTCACTCACAAAGCCTGGCACGACACCTCGGATACGATCCGCAAGATCCAGTATCCGATGGTCGGCGATCCCACCGGCGTCATCACGCGCAACTTCGGCGTGATGATCGAGGAGGCGGGCCTCGCCGATCGCGGCACTTTCGTGATCGACCCGGCGGGCAAGATCCAGATCGTCGAGATCAACGCCGGCGGCATCGGCCGCGACGCCAGCGAGTTGCTGCGCAAGGTCAAGGCCGCCCAGTATGTCGCCAGCCACCCCGGCGAAGTCTGCCCCGCCAAGTGGAAAGAAGGCGAAGCCACGCTTGCCCCTTCGCTCGACCTGGTCGGCAAGATCTGAGCGGTTGTTTTGCTCCCCCGCCCCCGGCACCCGCCGGGGGCGGGATTGCAGCGCAAGGGCGCGCGGGCCGCGCCCTTCCATTGTGATCCCCCCTCTCCCCCTACCCCTCCACCGCGAGGGGGAGACGGGAGCATCGAGTCAAGGAGAAGAACATGCTAGACACCAACATCAAGACCCAGCTCAAGGCCTACCTGGAAAAACTGCGCCAGCCCATCGAACTCGTCGCTTCCCTGGACGGCAGCGCCAAGGCGGCGGAAATCAGCGATCTGTTGAAGGAGATCGCCGCCCTGTCGCCGCTGATCCAGGTGCGGGAGGACGGCAGCGACGCGCGCCGGCCCTCGTTCGCCGTCGGCCTACCCGGTCAGCCCGGCCGCGTGCGCTTTGCCGGCATTCCCATGGGGCACGAGTTCACGTCGCTGGTGTTGGCCCTGCTCCAGGTGGGCGGCCATCCGCCCAAAGTTGAAGCCGCGACTCTGGAACAGATCAAGGCGCTGTCCGGCCCCTTCAGCTTCGAGGTGTTCATTTCCCTCTCCTGCCACAACTGCCCGGACGTGGTGCAAGCGCTCAACCTGATGGCGCAGCAAAACCCGGCCATCCAGACCGTGATGGTCGATGGCGCGCTGTTCCAGCAGGAAGTGGAATCGCGTCAGGTCTTGGCGGTGCCGGCGGTGTACCTCAACGGCCAGCCGTTCGGCCAGGGCCGCATGACCCTGGAGGAAATCCTCGCCAAACTGGACACCGGCGCGGCGGAGCGCGAAGCGGCGCGACTCGCCGACCAGGACCCCTTCGACCTGTTGGTGGTGGGCGGCGGCCCGGCGGGCGCCGCGGCGGCGATCTACGGTGCGCGCAAGGGCATCCGCACCGGCGTGGTGGCGGAGCGTTTCGGCGGCCAGGTGCTCGACACGCTGTCCATCGAGAACCTGATTTCCGTGCCCCACACCGAGGGCCCCAAGCTCGCCGCGGCACTGGAAACCCATGTGCGCGAGTACGAGGTGGAGATCATGAACCTGCAGCGGGCCGAGGCCCTGGTGCCGGCGGGGGCAGATGGATACCTGCAAGTGCGCCTCGCCTCCGGGGCGGCGCTCAAGGCGAAGAGCGTGGTGCTCGCTACCGGCGCCCGCTGGCGCGAGATGAACGTGCCCGGCGAGCGGGAGTACCGCGGCCGCGGCGTGGCCTACTGCCCCCACTGCGACGGTCCGCTGTTCAAGGGCAAGCGCGTGGCGGTGATCGGCGGCGGCAATTCGGGGGTGGAGGCGGCGATCGACCTCGCTGGTATCGTCGCCCACGTCACCCTGCTGGAGTTCGACCCGAAGTTGCGCGCTGATGCCGTGTTGCAGGCGAAGCTTTCCAGCCTGCCCAACGTCACCATCATCACCAGCGCCCTGACGACGGAAGTGACCGGCGACGGCAGCAGGATGAACGGCCTTGTCTATACGGACCGGACCAGCGGCGAGAGCCAGCGCCTGGAGCTGGAAGGCGTATTCGTGCAGATCGGCCTGCTGCCCAACACGGACTGGCTCAAGGGCACCGTAGCCCTGACGCCGCGCGGTGAGATCGAAGTGGATGCCCGCGGCCAGACGTCGGTGCCCGGCGTTTTCGCCGCCGGCGACGTCACCACTGTGCCCTACAAGCAGATCATCATCGCCATGGGCGAAGGCGCGAAGGCCTCGTTGAGCGCCTTCGACCACCTGATCCGCAGTTCCGCGCCGGCGAGCGTGGCCGTCACTGCCTGAGGCGATGCGGCCCTGCCCGCGAGCCCTTGCGGGGCACGGGCAGGCCTTCGCGCCTATTCTGACTGCCCGCCGCCCTGGCGCACTTTCACGCCGGTCAGCATCGCGGCGACGAGATTGGTGCGGTCCAGGTGGCTCATCACGATGGAGGCGAGGACGTGCAGTGCAACCAGGCCGATGAGCAGGTCGGCAAGCACCTCGTGGGTTTCCTGGATCCACTCCACACCCCAGAACATATCCGTCGTTTCCATATAACCCGACAGGCCCAACAGCAGGACCAGGCCCATCAGCGTCAGCATCATCACGGCGCCGAAGGGGTTATGTCCCGCGTGGAAAACCGGCTGCCGGGAGCGGAGCGCCGCCAAATGGGCTCGCAGTCGGGCCGTGGTCGGAAAGAAATCGGCGAAACGCGCGTGTTCCGGGCCGATGAAGCCCCAAACCACACGCACCAGGACCAGCCCGGCGGCGATGTAGCCAAGCCACTGGTGCAGGGTCTCGCCGTCGTCGACCACGAAGTAGTCGATGAGAACGCAGGCCACCAGGCTCCAGTGGAACATCCGCACGAATAGATCCCAGACGGGGACCGATTCAGCAACGTCGTGTGAATTCATGATCGTGGGTACTCCGGTGAGCCGATCCCCCGGCCGTCACTGGAAAGGAATCGAAGTTGGGAAGTTTCGGCCAAGGGCGACGCCATTCCCGCGCAGGCAGGAACCCATTCCGAGCGTCGATAGCACGCGCAACACGCGTCGTCCGCTGCGCCATCGCGCCCCCTGTGGCGACGCCACGCCATGCCTCTCCGGTTCCTGGGTCCCCGCTTTCGCGGGGACGACGGAGGCGCGGTGGTGAAGAATTGCCAGGCCACGTGTGCCTGGCCCTAACCGTCATTCCAGCGCAAGCGGGAACGGCGGCCGACGAATCAGGACTTGCGTTCGAGTTCGGCGCCGGTGGCCGGATCGAAGTAGATTTCGACCTTGTTGCCGGCCTTGTCCTTGCCATAGATCTCGTAGCACTTGCCCTTGGTGACCTTGAAGGTCTTGATCTGGTAACCCTGCGCTTCCAGCTTGGCTTTGAAGTCGGCTTCCTTGATCCACTTTTCTTCGGGCACGTTGCAGGTCGGGCTGGCGAAGGCGCTGGCGGCGGCGAAAGTGGCGACAAAAGCGGCGATGGTCTTGATCAACATGGGTATCCTCCCGCGACAAATCATTGAAAAACAAGCTCGATCGATAACGCGGAAGCGAGTATGCATAGGGCGCCTTAAAGCTGGCTTAACGGCCCCCGCCAACGCCGAACGCCCACAGCCCGATGTTCAGCGTGGCAAACGAGAGCGCCGTGGTGACCAGCAAGGCGGAGGAACAGAGATCGCCCTTCCCATAGCGCTGCGCCAGCAGGGGGAAAAGCGTCACCATGGGCAAGCCGGCCAGGATCAGCGCCGCCTGGGTGAGCTTGGGATCGAAGGAGGGAACGAGGGCCAGCATCGCGAACACCGCCGCGGGATGGATCAGTAGTTTCCCCGCCGCGATGGCCGCCGCCGTACCCAGCCCTTCATGGAGCCGCTGCCCGGCCAGCCCGCCGCCGATGGCGAACAGGGCCACCGACGCTGCCGAGCCGGCCAGCATGTCGATGGTGCGCCCCAGCAAAACGGGGATCTGGCAACCCAGGCCGGAGCACAGCACCCCGGCCGCAATGCCCACGAGGATCGGATTGCGCGCCACGGTAAGCAAGACCTTCCCCACGGTCCGCCCCAGGCCGCGCTGCCCGCCGTCGCGATGGATCTCCGCCAGTACCAGGGTCAGCGGCATGATGACCAGCACTTCGGTGAGGATGGTCATGGCGACCGCCACCAGGGCGTCGGCGCCCAGGATCTGGGACACCAGGCCATAGCCGATATAGCCGCTGTTGGACATGGATACGCCCATGCCGAAGAACGCATTGTCCAGCGGGCTGGTACGCCGCACGGCGGCGGCCACCAGCATGCCGGCAGCGAAAGCGATCAGCGAGCCCGCGACGTAGGCGACCAGGAACGGCGGCACGATGATTTCGCCCAGAGGGCGCTTGGCCAGCGCGTTGAACATCAGCGCCGGCAAGGCAAAGGTCAACACATAGCGGCCCAGGGCCACCATGCCCTCGCGCGCCATCCAGCCCGCCCGCACGGCGACGAAACCCAGCGCGATGAGGATAAAGATCGGCGCGGTGATCGAAACGATGGCCAGCAAGGCGGCGTTGTCCTGGCGAGGTGAAGGGACGCCGGTCGATCAGCCGCCCGCACCGGCCGGCAACCGGCGCCGGCTCTGCGGACGATGCCGGCCGAACGGTCAGCGCGCGATGCGCGGCATGCGGAAAGGCAGCAGAATCTGCACCCAGCCGCTGCGGAAGCGGTCCAGCGACAGGCTTTCGTGCATCGCCATCGCCGGTTCGCCGAACAAGCGTGTGGCCACCAGGGAACGGGCGTAGAAGGGGGCGTTTTCCAGCGTCTCTTCCACCCGCACCGGATGGCCGTGGTCGCCGCGGGCACCGCGGGCGACTTTCCAGGATGTGTCGGGCAGCGTCTGATAAGGCGGCGGGTCGAGATCTCCCGCCTCCCCGTTGGCGTCGAATCGCAGCGCCAGCCCCATGTCGCCGCCGCGCCGGCGCGACACGTCGTAGAACACCACGGTGCGGCCATCGGCCAGGGTGCTGCGCGACCAGTCCCAGCGCGTGAAATCGTCTTCCAGCGGCACGGCACCGAAGTTGCAGTCCAGATAGGCGTGGCCCTTCCAGGACAGGCCCGGCTTGTCGAGTTCCACCTCCACCCGGGAGACCGGCGCGATCGGCCACCAGGAATGGGCGCCCTCGGTATCCAGGGCAAAGGCCTGGTTCGTCACCGCAGCGGGAAACAGCCGCACTTTGCCGCGCACCCGCGTCGGCCACGGCGCCGTGACTTCGTCGATCAGGATATTCAGCGCATCGCCGCTCCAGTACAGCGAACTCGGCCCGATGGAGAGCGCCGAGGCGGATCGCTGCAGCGAATTGCGGCCGCGTTCGGTGAGGGCCCAGCGCTTGCCCGAGGCGCCGTATAGGGCAACGTTCAGCGCGCAGTGGTGGTGCGGATCGCCCACCCCGCCGCGCCGTGCCCAGGCGTAGTAAGGGGAAAAAACGCTGCCGACGAAAGCGATCAGCGTCAGCCCGTGGCGCCCGTCGTCACTCAGGGCGTCGACGTACCACCAGACGTAGCCGTTCTCGGGAACGTCGTGGTCGAAGCGAAGTCCGCGAGCAGGCTCGACGCCGCCAGCCGGCCCGACAGCGCCGCCATCGGCACCCCCGCCCCCGGATGGGTGCTCCCCCCCGACAGGTAGAGGCCCGGAATTCGGCTGCGCGAGCCCGGACGGCGAAAGGATGCCTGCCAGCCGTGAGAAGCCTGCCCGTAAAGGGCGCCCCCCGTCGCCGGAAACAGCCGGTTGAATTCGGTCGGCGTCGTCCGCACTGCCGGTTCCACCTGCCCACTCAGGCGCAGGCCGCAACGGGCCAGCAGGTCGAAAGTCCGGTCCTCGCATTGTTCTATCTCCGCTCCATCGTAGTCGTGGGTGTCGCCGGTAGGCGGCGCATTCACCAGCAAGAACAGTCGCTCAGGCGAGCCGCTCGCCGCCGGGGGATGGTCGCCGCGATCCTGCGCACACACATACACCGTGGGTGCCGCCGGCAGCCGGCGGCGGCGCATCAGGTCGTCGAATTCTGCAGCATAGTCGCCGGAGAAGAAGACGGTGTGGCGCACCAGCGGAAAGTCCTCCGCCACGGCACACAGCGACCAGGTCAGCGCCGACAACGACCGGGCGGACGGTGGCACCGGTCGGGTCGCGCGTGCTGCAGCGGGGCCAAAGTGGCCGTCGGCCAAGGCCCCCACATCGGCGTTGCTGACCACCGCGTCGGCGGCGATCTCCTCGCCGCTGGCCAGCCG
>JBAWHH010000179.1:0-3023 GCA_049593715.1 Rhodocyclaceae bacterium | reverse complement strand
GAACACACCACCGCGCACGGCGCACATGGCTTTGCGGTCGAGTTCGCCGGCGTGGGACAGGTCTTTGATGGACAGGGTGCTCATGGTCGTTCTCCTGAAAGATGTTGGCTGGGGTTGGGACTTGCCTCGTTGAGCTAGTTGCTGGGCTCGACAGACCTATTGCACGGGCTGTGCCAGGAGGCGGCGGACACGGAAGAATGTTTCGTAACCGTCTGAAAGAAAGACACTCTCTCGCTCACGACGGCCGTTTCCCATCCCTGCTGGTGTGCGGAGGAAGCACGAAGATGACGGGCTAACACAAACACGTCGGCTGCTTGTGTTGGCCGGCTGCAGACAGTCGAACGCCATCGGCTTGTGGCTCAGGCTTGTGGCTCAGGCTTGTGGCTCAGATATGGCACAGAACAAGCCGGCACACTGAGCCGCCGATACACAGAACAGATTGGGATGTACTGCCCTACTCCATGTCGCGGCGCCTTCGCCATGCGCGGCGAAGTTGGGCTAAGCGTGAGCCAATCCAGGTACCGTGATGGCGTCCATAGTGTTCCTGCAGCCAAGCGTATTCGTCCACAAGGCCCTTGCGCGGAATAGCGTTGACTTGGATCGCGATTTCAGGCTATTCAAAAAAAGGAGTGGGCTGGCTTGGCATAGTCGGAACACCAGATCTTTGCGATCTGCGGTCGAACCATCGTTCCCGAATAGATTTGGCGCTCGGGCGTGTCTTTTTCGTGCGGGCGGACACAACCAGTCAAAACGGTGCTTGCCCCGTGGACCGCGTCATGCGCGGCGGGCCTGATACACGCCGCTCACCGCCACCGCCATGCCGAACAAGGCCACCGGCCCCAGGGATTCGTCGAATGCAGCCCAGGCGATCAGCGCCGTGGTGGGCGGAGTAAGGTAGAAGAGGCTTGCCACGGCCACGGCGGACCCCTGGCGGATCAGCAGGTTGAGCAGGCTGATGGCGCCGACGGACAGCACGAGGACGAGCCAGCCGAGGGCGAAGAGGAAATCCGGCGTCCAGTCAATGCGCAACGATTCGAAAGCCAGGACTATGGGTGCCGTCACCGCCGCCGCCGCAGTGAACTGGATCACCGCGCCGCTGCGCAGGTCGAAATGCGGACAGAAGCGTTTCTGGTAGATCGTTCCCGCCGTGATCCCGGCCAACGCAGCCACCGCCGGCAGGAGCATGGTCAACAGTTCGCCCCGCGGGGCACCGCCCAATTTGCTGCCCACAAGGAGCGCAACGCCGGCCAGACCGAGCACCAGCCCTGTCCACTGGCGCAGCGTCACCCGTTCGCCGAGCACCCAGCCGGCGCCCAGGGCGGTCGCCAAAGGCTGCATCCCGACCACCAGACTGGTGATGCCTGCCGGAAGTCCTTGGCTGATGGCGACAAAGACGCCGCCGAGATAGACCCCATGCACCAGCACTCCCGTCACTGCGATGTGCAGGATCCGCCTGGCCTCGTGGGGCCAGGGCGCACGCGTGGCGAACGCCACCAGCAGCATCAGCGAGGCAACGAGCAGGTAGCGGGTAAGCAGAAACGTGAGCGGTTCGGCATGGGCGAGGCCGAATTTGGCACCGATGAAACCCGTGCTCCACAGGAACACGAACAGCAAGGGCATGAGGATTGGCATGGGCCTCAAATTGGCGCGGGGCGCGGCGCATTCGCACCGGAGAGGCCGCGCCAGCATGGATGCGTTCGGGGAAACCGGCGAGCTTACCAGCCAAGCCGGCCAGTCTAGAACCGCAGCCTCGGATCGGGTTCGCGACGCGTGTCGGCAACCCCGGGAAGGCACCTCAGAGCTTGAAGATAGAACGCCTACGCGGACAGTCTGCTTCGATGCTCACTCGCTCACTCCGCGCCTATCAACTTGAGAGGTCTCGTCGTTCGCTCGTTCGCGCCTCGCAGCCCATCGCGCTCGCGACGATTCGTTCACACCCTCTCAGCTATCCGCCGCCACGCGCCCCTTGATGAGGCTCACGGCGACGCGCTTCTGCAGTGATTTGAAGTGGGGCGCGCGATCGTGCTTCTGGTAGATGGCGAGCATAACCTTGAACGCGTGCTTGGCGTCATGGCCGGAGAGCAGGCGCTCGGCCACTTTGTCGGCGAGTTCGAGGTCTTCGAAATGCAATGCCGCGCGCAGGGCATCCATGTCCCCCGAAGTACCGTTGTTGCTGCTGGATGCGATCTGCTGGCGCAAACTGTTGAACTTCTTCTCCCCTCCGTTTTCGTCGAGAATGGCCCGAATGCATTCGATGCCCAGGGCCTCGCTTGGCGGTAGCGCGGCGAGTTCTTTCGCACCGAGCCCCTGCATTGCGGCCCTGGCGTCGGCCAGGGCGCCATTCTCGATTGCGGTGCGGGCCAGTTCGAGGCGATCCGCCGCCGATCCCGAGTTGCTTTCCACCACTTCAGTCATGACCTTCATGGCCATGCCGAAATCGCCGTTGCGGGTTGCGGCCACCGCCAGGGTGCGCTTGCGCACCCAGTTGCCTGGCGTCCGTTCGCAAGCCTGCTCCAGGATGGCCTGGGCCGCTTCGTAATCCCCCAGGTCGCTGCAGATGCCTGCTTTCAGATCGTAAGCCTCAAAGAAGTTGGGTGATTCCCGGATCACGCCGTCCACGGTCTCGCGCGCTTCTGCATGCCGGTTCTTGAGACGGTAGGCTTTTGCCAGACCCAGGCTGGCCCATGGGAACGCGTGCAACTGCAAGATTTCCTGGTACTGCGTGATCGCCTCGTCGACTTGCCCACCGTCCAGCAGCGTGCTGGCGATGTAACGCATGATCTCGAAGCGGTACGTTTTGCCATCACGTCCGGCTTGCACAGCCCGCAGGATTTCGATGGCGCGGTCGAACTCATGGTCCGCCTTTGCCTGGTAATAGTCCTTGAAGACCAGTTTGCGCTGAATGACCCGCTCGAGACGCAAGTGGAGGATTTCGGGCGAAAAAGGTTTGATGATGTAGTCGTCGGGCGCCAGTTCCACCGCCGAAACAACCTTTTCGTAGCTGCGCTCTGCAGTCACCATGA
>JBAWHH010000178.1:0-20152 GCA_049593715.1 Rhodocyclaceae bacterium | reverse complement strand
GCCGGCTCGCGGTAGATGTAACGGGGTGCAGGGACCACATATGCGGGGTCCGAGTAGTAGTAGGCACGTTTCCGGATCAACCTTGGTCCATGCCGATGATGGTGCCGCCACTCGCCGTGGCCCCGCGAATCGCCTCTCCACTCGCGCTCCCAGCGGTCGCCTCCATGAGCCCAACTTTGCGGTGCGGCGATTACAGCGCCCGCGGCGACAATTGCTGCCAAGCCAATCTTCAACATCTTTCCCATTTTGGTCTCCAATCCGGGCACGAAAACGATTTTCCGCCCCGATTTGTGTGAAATGCGCTCAATCGATGTTGTCACTCTAGGCAGATCGCCCCGTCACATCTGTTGGCTTTTGTAACAAAATGCAAATGCCCAATCCTGGGAGCGTTGGCGCCCGGCAGCAGGGTGCCGCCCGGCGATTTCGGACCCAGCTTTCTGTCATTGGAAAGGGGAGTGGCGTATCATTGCGCCCCTGTTCCCGGCGTGATCTCTCCCTGCATGTCGTACCCTGAATCTTATGACGTCATCGTCATCGGTGGCGGCCACGCCGGTACCGAAGCGGCACTCGCGGCAGCGCGCGCCGGTTGTGCAACTCTGCTGCTGACGCACAACATCGAGACGCTGGGGCAGATGTCCTGCAATCCTTCCATCGGCGGGATCGGCAAGGGCCACTTGGTCAAGGAAGTGGATGCCCTGGGCGGCGCCATGGCCGCTGCGACGGACGAGGCTGGCATCCAGTTTCGCATCCTCAATTCCAGCAAAGGCCCGGCAGTACGCGCGACCCGTGCCCAAGCCGACCGTGTGCTTTACCGCGCGGCGATTCGTGGACGGCTGGAGAATCAGCCCAATCTCGACTTGTTCCAGCAGGGTGCAGCAGACCTCATTCTCCAGGGTGATCGCGTTGTCGGCGTGGTGACCGATCTCGGAATACGGTTCTCGGCCCCTGCCGTGGTTCTCACTGCCGGCACGTTCCTGTCCGGATTGGTTCATGTCGGCCTTTCCAGCCACCAGGCGGGCCGCGCCGGTGATCCGCCTTCCATATCCCTGGCTCACCGGTTGCGGGAACTTCAGTTGCCAGCGGGCCGGCTGAAGACAGGAACACCCCCGCGCCTGGACGCCCGCACCATCGATTTCAGCGTGATGACCGAGCAGCCCGGCGACGTTCCGGTGCCGGTGTTTTCGTTCCTCGGACGAGCCGACCAGCATCCCCGCCAATTGCCATGCTGGATGACGGAGACGAACTCCCACACCCACGACATCATCCGCGGCGGTCTGGATCGTTCGCCGATGTTCACCGGTGTCATCGAGGGGGTAGGCCCGCGTTATTGCCCGTCGATCGAAGACAAGATCCATCGCTTCGCCGGCAAGACCAGCCACCACGTTTTCCTCGAGCCGGAAGGCTTGCAGACTAACGAATATTACCCTAATGGAATATCTACGTCGCTGCCCTTCGATGTTCAGGTGGAATTGGTGCGCAGTATCCGCGGCCTTGAGAACGCCCATATCGTGCGTCCGGGCTACGCCATCGAGTACGACTATTACGATCCCCGCGGTCTGAAATCGTCCCTGGAGACGAAGGCGGTGTCGGGGTTGTATTTCGCCGGGCAGATCAACGGCACGACCGGCTACGAAGAAGCGGCCGCCCAGGGCCTGCTGGCGGGGATCAATGCTGCCCGGCAAGCCAGGGGCCAGACTGCCTGGTGCCCGGCCCGTTCCGAGGCTTACCTTGGCGTGCTGGTGGATGATCTCATCACCCGCGGCGTCACCGAGCCCTACCGCATGTTCACCAGCCGTGCCGAGTACCGCCTGTCGCTGCGCGAGGACAACGCGGATCTGCGGCTCACCGAGATCGGCCGCGATCTGGGCCTGGTGGATGACGAACGCTGGGCATTCTTCTGCCACAAGCGTGACGCCATCGCTGCCGAGGCCGAGCGCCTCAAGACAACCTGGGTGAATCCGCGCGTCGTCGACACGGCGGCCGCTGAGCGCGTGCTCGGCAAGCCAATGGAGCGCGACTACAGCCTCTTCGATCTGCTGCGCCGTCCGGAAGTGAGCTATGGAACCCTGCTGACTTTGCCCGGCGCCGGCGAACCGGTTTCCGATTGCCAGGTCGTGGAGCAACTGGAGATCCAGGCCAAGTATCAGGGCTACATCGACCGGCAGAAAGACGAGGTCGAGCGCAGTCGTGGCCAAGAAACGCTTCCATTGCCGGCAGACCTGGATTACCGCGGCGTACGCGGCTTGTCGATCGAGGTGCAGCAGAAGCTCAACCAGCACCGGCCGGAGACGCTCGGCCAGGCGTCGAGAATCCAGGGCGTGACGCCGGCGGCGATTTCCCTCCTCCTGGTGCACCTCAAGCGCCGCATGATGGCGAGCAACACCCTGCCCAGTGCCGCCAACGAGGGCGAAACCGTCGACCATTCGCGCCGTAGCGCATGAGCATCGGCGCCGACCTTGCGTCCGGCATCGCGTTGCTGGGCCTGGAGCTTCCTGCAGACGCCCAGGAGCGTCTCGCGGCCTACCTGGCTCTGCTGGCGAAATGGAACCGCACCTACAACCTCACCGCGGTGCGCGATGAGCAGGAAATGGTCGCCTACCACGTGCTGGATTCGCTGGCCGTATTGGGCCATCTTTCTGGCGATTCCTTGGCGGACATTGGCAGTGGCGCCGGCTTGCCGGGCATTCCGCTTGCCATTGCCCGGCCACAGTGGCGGGTCGCCGTGGTGGAAAGCAATGGAAAAAAGGCGGCTTTCCTGGACCAGTGCAAAATCGAACTGGGGCTGAAGAATGTCGAGGTCGTTCCCCGTCGCGTCGAGGCCTGGCAGCCGGATGACCCGTTCGAGGTGGTGATTTCCCGCGCCTTGTCGGATCTCGCGTTGTTTGTGCGTCTGTCAGCCCACCTGCTGGCGCCGGGGGGAAACATCGCCGCCATGAAAGGCGTTTTCCCCGACGCCGAGATCGGTCAACTCCCGCCGGATTTTGCTGTTTCACAAATTGTTGCGTTGCACGTTCCCCGAGTGGACGGTGCGCGCCACCTGATTCTTATGCGTAAGACCTGAAATGGCCAAAATATTCGCCGTCGCCAATCAAAAGGGCGGGGTGGGCAAGACCACCACCGCCGTCAACCTTGCTGCCTCTCTGGGCGCCGCGGGTCAGCGTGTTCTGCTGGTAGATCTCGACCCTCAAGGCAATGCCACCATGGGCAGCGGTATCGACAAGCGCAGCTTGTCTCACACCGTCTACCATGTGCTGCTGGGCCTGGCATCGCTGGAACAAGCGCGCCAAACTTCCGCCCACGCCCGCTATGACGTACTGCCGGCCAACCGCGACCTGGCGGGTGCGGAAGTGGAAATGGTGAGTTTCGAACGCCGCGAACAACGTCTGCGCGATGCACTCGCGCCGTTCGGCGCGGATTACGACTTCATCGTCATCGATTCCCCGCCCTCCTTGTCCATGCTTACGCTCAATGGACTGTGCGCCGCCAACGGTGTCATCATACCAATGCAATGTGAGTATTTTGCACTGGAGGGGTTGAGCGATCTGGTGAATACCATCAAAAAGGTGCATGCCAACCTGAACCGCGATCTTAAGGTCATTGGCCTGCTGCGGGTCATGTTCGATGCGCGCAATACCCTGGGGCAGCAAGTATCGAAGCAACTCGAGCAGCACTTCGGAGACAAGGTTTTCACCGCCGTCGTGCCCCGCAATGTGCGGCTCGCCGAAGCGCCCAGCTACGGCATGCCTGGCGTCGTGTTCGACCGCAACGCCAAAGGATCCCTGGCGTACCAGGCCTTTGCCAGCGAGATGATCGAGCGCGCGACGAGATTTTAGGGAGAGAAAATGGCACCACCTAAGCTCAAAGGCCTGGGTCGTGGCCTGGATGTGCTGCTGGACGGCGACAGCGACTCGGCGGCGCAGCGCCAGGAAACCTTGGCCATAGACCAGCTTCAGCCGGGCAAATATCAGCCGCGCACGCGGATGGACGCCGAGTCCCTCAACGATCTTGCCGCGTCCATCAAGGCCCAGGGCATCATGCAGCCCATCCTGGTCCGGCCGCTCCCAGACGCGGGTTATGAAATCATCGCGGGTGAACGGCGCTGGCGCGCCGCTCGGATCGCCGGGATGACGGAAGTGCCGACCCTAGTGCGGGACATCCCCGATGAAGCGGCGCTGGCCATGTCGCTGATCGAAAACATTCAGCGCGAGAACCTCAATCCGCTTGAAGAGGCGGCGGGGTTGCAGCGCTTGATCGACGAATTCGGCATGACGCACCAGCAGGCCGCGGATGCCGTTGGCCGGTCCCGGCCTGCCGCGTCCAATCTGCTGCGATTGCTACAACTGGCTCCGCCGGTACAGGAAATGCTGATGGGCGGCCAAATCGACATGGGGCATGCTCGTGCGTTGTTGCCGCTCGCCAAAGGGGAACAAGCCGCACTGGCTACGCGTATCGTGGCCAAGGGCTTTTCCGTACGGCAGGCGGAGCGGCTGGCTGCGCGCGAACTGAATCCGCCGCCGCACAAGTCCGCGCCGGCAAAGAGCCGCGACCTGACCCAACTCGAAGAAGACCTCGCCGACAAACTCGGCGCCCCGGTGAAGATCGCTGCTAACCGTAAAGGTGCCGGCAGCCTGACCATTCGCTTCGCCAGCCTGGACCAGCTTGATGGCCTGCTCGCCCGCCTGGGCTGATTGGCTGCGGCCCTGGCGGCCTGCCCTCAGAATTCGAGGGGATCAATGTCCAGATGCCAGCGCACCGCCCGCGCCGGGCGTAGCGCCTGTAGGGCGCAAGACCATTCCTTGAGGAACCCCTGTAACACGGGCCGCTGGGCCGATTCCACGAGCAGTTGGGCTCGTTCCCGGTCGGCGCGGCGCGGTAGCCGCATGGGTATCGGGTCGAAAACATGCACCTGATCCCCGGCTAGCCGGAGCGCCGCGTCCGCTGCAGCGCGCAGGAACGCCAGCGCGTCGGCCATCGCCGGAGCATCCGCGGCCAGCAGCGCCTGGAAGGTGAACGGAGGGAAACCCGCCTGGCGCCGCTCCACAAGCTGTGCCTGGGCGAAACGGTCGAAATCGTGGTCAGCCAGGGCGGCGAAGAGGGGATGTTCCGGGTACTCCGTCTGGATTACCACCTCCCCCGGTAGCGCCCCGCGGCCACTGCGCCCGCCGACCTGCATTAGTTGGGAGAACAGGCGCTCCGGGGCGCGAAAATCGGCGGCGAACAGAGATGCGTCGGCACTCAGCACGCCGACCAAGGTCAGGCGCGGAAAATCGTGGCCCTTGGCCAGCATCTGGGTACCGACGAGGATATCCACGCTTCCTTCCTGGATGGCGTCCAGAATCGCGTGCCAGCGCGACGGTGTATTCGCCGTATCCCGATCCACACGCAGTACGCGGGCGGCGGGAAACCGCTCCCTGAGAAACGCCTCCACACGTTGTGTGCCGCGGCCGAAGGGGTGCAGATCCTGGTTGCCACAGTCTGGACAGACGGCCGGAACGGAGGATTCAGCGCCGCAATGGTGGCAGCGCAGCCGCCGATCGGCGAGGTGCAGTACTTGATTGGCGGCGCAATGCCGGCATCGGCTCACCCAGCCGCAGGCCGGGCAGGCGAGAACCGGCGCAAAGCCGCGTCGATTGAGAAAAACCAGGCTCTGCTCGCCGCGTCCAAGACACTGTTGCAGGGCGTCCAGCAACCCCGGGGAAAGCCCCTGGTCGAGCTTGATGCGGCGCGTGTCGATGCATCGCAACCGTGGCAGGGCAGACGCCGCCGCGGCACGCTGCGATAGCACCAGGAGCCGATATCGCCCGCTGACAGCGTGGTGATAGGACTCCAGCGAAGGCGTGGCCGAACCCAGGACAATCGGCACCGACTCCAGCTTCGCCCGGTAGATGGCTAGATCCCTTGCCGAATAGCGCATGCCCTCTTGCTGCTTGAAAGAAGGATCATGCTCTTCGTCCACGAGGATTAGCTTCAGGCGCGGCAGCGGAGTGAATACGGCGAGCCGGGTTCCCAACACGATGTCGGCTTCTCCCCACAACGCGGAGAGATAACCGCGGCTCCGGGCACCGTCCGCCAGACCGCTGTGCAGACTCACCAGATTCGCTTTTGGGAAACGTGCCGCCACGCGGCCTTCCAACTGGGGCGTCAGGGCGATCTCTGGCACCAGCATCAGCACCTGGCCGCCGCGTTCCAGAACCTGCTGCACCAGTTGCAGGTACACCTCGGTCTTGCCACTGCCGGTAATGCCGTGCAACAGGAATGGCGCAAAGCCCCCCAGGCGCTTAGTGACCGCGTCCACCGCCGCTGCCTGCTCCGGCAGCAAAGTCGGTGACCTGGCGCTTTCTGCCCAAACGGGCTCGATCAACCCGCTGCCAACCAGTTCGGCCACCACGGGTCCCGCCTGGGGAGACACCGCTCTCAGTGCCGACATCGGCTGGCTCTCCATTTCAGCGAGGCACTCCAGCACACGGCGTGCCACGCTGCGGGTGCGCAAACCACCGATTGCACTGCGGCCGGCGGGAGTGATCTGGAACAGCGCATCGGACTTTCGCCGCCCGAGGCTGCGTCCGTGTTTCAGCCCCGGCGGCAACGCACAAGCGATGGCTGCCCCGAGCGGAAAGCGATAGTAGTCACTGCAGAACCGCAGAAGCTCCAGCCAACTTCGTGGCAGCGCCGGAACGTCCCGGCGAATGGACGCGATCGGCTTGATCTTGGCCGGATCGAGTTCGCTCGTTTCCGCGAATTCGATCAGGACGCCGGTGAGGCAGCGGCGCCCGAATTCCACTCTCACCAAGCGCCCGACATCCTCCTCGCCAGCGTCACCGCCAAGATAGTCAAATAGCCCCTGCAGGGGTACATCGAGGGCAATGCGGGCGATGGTCGGAACGGCAGGGGAACCCATTGGCAAACCGTCTGCAGGTCAGCAACTTAGGTGACAAATCTAAATTGAATGTTGCAATTGTGCTGTAATACCTTGGTACCACAACGGCAATGTTCTTTTCCACAAAACCTGTGGATAAGATTGTGGGCAACCCCGGAAAATCACACCTAAAGCCCCTGGAACAAAGGACTTTCCACGCTTTGCCCACGAATTAAGCCGATACGAATCCCTTATTTTTCATTGGCTTACGATATTCCCCCTAGGCCGTCCGGCAGAAAGCCCGCATTATCAAGGGGGAGCGGCACTCTGTGTATAAGTCAATACCTGAAAACCGATTTTCGCACCCCTTTTGGCAGCCGAAAGCGTTCGAAAGACACTCGCCGGTCACGAAAAGTCAACCATTTCCTTAAAGGCTTTCAGCTACCCACTTTGGATCGCCAGATGCGGATCATTGGCTGAGAAGCCGCGTCAGAACCCGTGCGGCTATCGATTTCAGTCAGGCGCCCGCCAGACCGCCATGCCGTCGGCGGCGGTAACTGGTTCGGGAAGGTAGGGGAACGCCGCCGGTGCCAACCCCCGGCGGCGGTGAGAAGTTTTACGCAGCGACGCGCTTGGTCCGGCTGTACTCGTGCACCGTGTTGACCAGCGTCGTGACGTTTTCCGGTGGGGTGAACTGGGAAATGCCGTGGCCGAGGTTGAACACGTGGCCGGTGTTGCCCGGCCCGTATGCGTCGAGCACCTGACGCGCCTGTTCCGCCACCTTTTCCGGGCTGGCGAACAGCGACATCGGATCGAGGTTACCCTGCAGGGCGACCTTGTCGCCGACCCGCGCCCGCGCCGTCGTGAGATTCACCGTCCAGTCCAGGCCAACGGCGTCGCATCCGCAGGCCGCGATCTGATCCAGCCACTGTCCGCCGCCCTTGGTGAACACGATGACGGGGATTTTGACGCCGTTGCGCTCGCGCAGCAGACCATCGACGATCTGTTGGATGTAGCGCAGCGAAAAATCCAGATACGCCTGGTGGGCAAGCGCGCCACCCCAGGTATCGAAGATCATCGCCGCCTGGGCGCCGGCTTCGATCTGGGCATTGAGGTAAGCAGTCACGGCGCGGGCGTTGACGTCGAGCACGTGATGCAGCAGGTCAGGCCGGTCGTAGAGCATCGTTTTGACGCGGCGGAAATCGTCCGAAGCACCGCCTTCGATCATGTAGCAGGCGAGCGTGAACGGGCTACCGGAGAAACCGATCAGGGGTACCGAATTGTCCAGCGCACGGCGAATCTCGCTGACGGCATCGAGCACGTAGCGCAGGCTGCTGTAGGGATCGGGGACGGCCAGATCGCGGATTTCCCACTCTTCACGCAGCGGGCGCTCGAACTTCGGCCCTTCGCCTTCGGCGAAATACAGCCCAAGACCCATGGCGTCCGGCACCGTCAAGATGTCCGAGAACAGAATTGCGGCGTCCAGGGAATAGCGCGCCAGGGGTTGCAGCGTGACTTCGGTGGCGTACTGCGCGTTGCGGCACAGGTCCATGAAGCTGCCGGCGCGCCGCCGCGTCTCGTTGTATTCGGGCAGGTAGCGTCCCGCCTGACGCATCAACCAGATCGGGGTGTATTCGGTGGGCTGGCGCAACAGGGCGCGCAAGAAAGTGTCGTTGCGGGGTTGGCTCACGGGCTGATCTCGGAAGGCGCGGCCGCCGGCCGCAAACCGCGCATTATCCAACGTTTCGCCCCGGCTTGGAACGCTTACTTGCGCCAGAAGCCGGGCGTGAACAGGATCAGGATTGAAAAGACTTCCAACCGGCCCAGCAGCATGGTGAAACTGCACACCCACGTCTGAAAGTCGGTCAGCGGCGAATAGTTCTGCGCCGGCCCGACCACATTGAGGCCTGGCCCGGCATTGTTGATGCAGGCGATGATGGCCGAGAACGACGAAACGAAATCCAGTCCCGAAACCATGAGAGCGAACGTGAGAAACACGATGCTCATGAAATAGAGAAAGATGAACCCCTGAACGGAGAAGACGACGTTGTTGGGGATCGCCACGCCGCCGATCTTGACCGGCCGGATCGCCGATGGGTGGATGAGCCTGGCCAGTTCGCGCGCACTCTGTTTCGCCTGTACCAGGGTCCGGATCATCTTGATGCCACCGCCCGTAGAGCCGGAACTGGCGGTCACGCAGGACAAAAAGAGCATCCACAGCGGCGCAAAGGGTGGCCACTTGTCGAAATCGACACTGGCGAAGCCACAATCCGTGGCGACGGACACGAGATTGAAGCTGGCGTGACGCAACGCGGTCCAGAAGCTTGGGTAAGTACCCATCCACCACAGGTAAGTGCCGATACCGACGCAGCTAAGGAAGAGTACCGCGACCACGGCCTTGGCTTCGCTGTCGTGCCAGTAAGCCCTGAGACTACGTTGCTGCCAAACCAGGAAATGGGTCGCGAAATTCATTGCGGCAATGGTCATGAATACGATCAGAACGATCTCCATCGCCAGCGAATTGAACGCCCCGAGACTCGCATCCCGAGTGGAAAAGCCACCTAGCCCCATCGCCGCAAAAGCGTGGCAAACGGCGTCCAGCCAGTTCATCCCAGCCAGCTTGAGGCAGAAAACGCACGCTACGGTAATGCCGAAATAAACGATCCACAGCGCCTTGGCCGTATCGGCGATGCGCGCGGTGAGCTTGGCGTCCTTCATCGGCCCCGGCGTCTCGGCCTTGTACAACTGCATTCCGCCTACGCCCAACATTGGCAGAATGGCTACCGCCAGCACGATGATGCCCATGCCCCCCAGCCAGTTTAGTTCGTGCCGCCACAAGTTGATCGCTGCCGGCGCGTGGTCGAGGTCGGTGATCACCGTCGCGCCCGTGGTCGTCAGCCCCGATGTCGTCTCGAAGAAGGCATCGGTAAAAGACATGTCCTGATAGACGAGCAGCAGCGGTATCGTGGCGATGGCAGCCATGAGCGTCCAGGCCAGCGTCACCAGCAAGAAACCATCACGCGCCTTGAGTTCGCGGAATTTGCGTCGCGTCAGCGCGTACAGCACCACCCCGGCCGCAAGGCACAGGGCCATGGCGTCGAGGAAATTCACTGCTGTAGCAGTGTCGCGGTAGATTAGGGCGCAGGCTATCGGCATCAGATAGGTGATGCTGAACACCATCAACATCCGGCCAAGGACGTTGGCGACCGGAAATAGGCTGCCCATCAGAAGAAACCGAGGCCGACCTGAAAAATCTTCTCGACTTTGGGCACGAGACGCTTGTTGACGACGAAGACGATCACATGGTCATCCGCCTCGATCACCGCATCGTGGTGCGCGATGATCACCTGAAAGTCCCCATCGCCCGGGTCTTCCTCTTCGATGGCTGCGCCTTGGGGCGAGGGGATCCGCCGCACCATCGCGCCGATACTTGCCCCCGGCGGCAGTTCAATGTCTTCGATGCGGCGGCCGACCACTTTGGAAGACTTGATATCGCCGTGGGCGATCAGTTCCAGGGCCTCCGCCGCGCCACGCCGAAGCGAGTGCACGGCGGCAACGTCGCCGCGGCGGACGCGGGCGAGCAGCGAGCCGATCGACACCTGGGCCGGCGAGATGGCGATGTCGATGCGGTCCGACTGCACCAGATCGACGTAGGAGCGGCGATTGATCAGCGCCAGAACCCGGTTCGCGCCCATGCGCTTGGCCAGCAGCGTGGCCATGATGTTGTTTTCATCGTCGTTGGTGAGCGCCAGGAACATATCCATGTCCTCGACGTTCTCGCTCGCCAGCAGATCTTCGTCGGTGGCGTCGCCATGCAGCACCAGCGCGCTCTGAAGCTGTCCCGCCAGATACTCGGCGCGCCGCTTGTCGAATTCGATCACCTTGACCTGATAATCGTCCTCGAGCGCGCGGGCGAGGCGAAAGCCGATATTGCCTCCCCCGGCGATCATGATGCGCTTGCACGGCTTGTCCATGTGGCGCAACTCGTTGAGCACTTCCCGGATGTCCTCGGTGGCGGCGAGGCAGAACACTTCGTCGCCGGCCTCGATGACGGTATCGCCGTCCGGCGTGATGGGTTGGTCGCGGCGGAATATGGCGGCGATGCGGGCGTCCACTTTGGGGATGTGGCGGCGCAGGTCGGCCAATGGATGCCCGACCAGGGGTCCGCCTTCGAACGCCCGCACGGCGACGAGGCTGACCCGGCCCTCGGCGAACTCCAGTACCTGTAGCGCCTCCGGGTACTCGATCAGCTTCGCCAGGTAGTCGGTGACGATCTGCTCCGGACAAATGCTGAAATCGACGGCGAAGTTGCTGTCATCCAGCAAAGCCGGGTATTCGATGTAGTCCGGGGAGCGTAGCCGCGCGACTTTGGTCGGCAGATTGAACAACGTGGCGGCGGTGCGGCAGGCGCACAGATTCGTCTGGTCGCTCTGGGTCACGGCGATAAGCAGGTCAGCGTCTTCCGCCCCAGCCTGGCGCAGTACCGAAGGCGAAGCGGCGTTTCCCACCACCGTGCGCAGATCGAGCCGGTCCTGCAGCCCGCGCAGGCGGTTGACGTCACTGTCGATGACGGTAATGTCGTTGGCTTCGGACACGAGATTCTCGGCCACGGAGATGCCAACCTGGCCAGCGCCCAGAATGATGATCTTCACGAAGGTGGGTGGGTGGTTTTCGGTGGCGGCATTCTACGCCGGCAGCCGTGCGCCGTAAGTCACCGAGCGCCCGCAGGGGGATGCGCAGCCCGAACGGGCTTTCCGGGTTCGCCGTCCAGGCTGGCGGGCGGAGCGCCTAGTCCTCGCTGCGGCGGCCGACGTGTACCCCGAGCTGCTTGAGCTTGCGGTACAGATGGGTACGCTCCAGCCCCGTCTTCTCCGCCAGCCGCGTCATGTTGCCGTTGTCCTGGCGCAGGTGGTATTCGAAGTACAGGCGCTCGAAGGCTTCCCGCGCCTCGCGCAGCGGCAGATCGAGGGAGACGGGCATCGCTGGCGGCGGTGGCAGACCGACCAGGCCGATGACGTCCTCGCCGGAGATCTCTTCCTCCAGCGCCCCAAGGGCGAGCGAGCGCACCACGGACTTAAGTTCGGTGTAGCCGCCCGACCAGGGGTGGTTGCGCAGTGCGTTGAGCGCCGCTGTGGACAAGCGCTTCAGGGGCACCTCGCCCGCCTCGACGAAATGGGTCAGCACTTGGGCGGCGATGTCGGGGATGTCGTCCTTGAAGCTGGACAGCGCCGGTACCGCCATCCAGGTTTCGAACAGGCGGGGCAGAAACGCCTCCTCCCAACCCGCCGCCAGCAACTCGTCCAAAGTGTGTACGGTCGCCGTCACCAGGCGCAGGTTGTAACGCTCTAGCCGTTCTGCGGCGAAGGCCAGATTCTTCGGCTGAAGGCGGGAAAGCTGGGTCAGCTCGGGAACGAACAGCAGCCCGCCCGAAGCCCGCTCCAGGGCCGAAAGGTCAAGGGGCTGGTTGAGTGCGGACAGGTCGATGAAGACTTTCCCGGGAGTGTGCAGGGTGCGGGCGCACAATTCGGCGATACCCCCCGGCGCGGTCCGGAGCAGCACGATGCGGCTTTTCGCCGCCACCTGCTCCAGGCGCCGCCGCAGGTCGCGCAGCGCGCTGGAGCGGGTGAACGCTGCCAGCGATAGTTCGGCTGCCGCCGCAGTCGGCGCCTTGTGCAGGGCGCGCTCAACCGCCGCCAGCAGCTTCTGCATGGCGATGGGCTTTTCCAGGAAATCCAGCGCGCCGATCTTGGTGGCTTCCACCGCGGTGTCGATAGTGCCGTGGCCCGACATCATGATCACCGGCATGGTGAGTTGGCCGTTGGCGGACCACTCCTTGAGCAGCGTGATGCCGTCAGTGTCGGGCATCCAGATGTCCAGCAACACCATGTCCGGGCGCCGCGCGTTGCGCGCTGCCCGCGCTGCGGCGGCGTTCTCGGCGAGGGTCACGTCGTAGCCCTCGTCGCGCAAAATCTCTGACAGCAACTCGCGGATGCCGATTTCGTCGTCAACGACTAGCAGTTGTGGCATGGCAGCGTGGGTTGAGGGACGCACTCAAAAGCGAAAGATAGTGGATTTCCCCGGCGGTTGTCGCCTTTTTGCAGCCGAGCGGCGATGGATCTTGATGGATTACGAGGCCACCGGCAGGTTGATCGCGACTTCGGCCCCGCCCGAAACCCGGTTGGCGATATGGATCTCGCCGTGGTGCTCGTCCACGATCTTCTTGACGATGGCCAGCCCAAGCCCGGTGCCGCGAGCCTTGGTGGTGACGTAAGGCTCGAACGCGCGGTCCATGATCTGCGCCGGAAAACCGTTGCCGTTGTCCCGCACCACCAGCCGCACGGCCCGTGGGGCTGCTTCGGTGACCACTTCGATCGTGGCTTCGTCCTGACCCGTTAGCGCATCCTCGGCGTTGCGCAGCAGATTGTGGATCACCTGGCGCAGTTGCGTGGCGTCGCCCGCCACGGGTGGCAGGTGAGGTTCCAAATGCACAACAAGCCGCGCATGGGAGTGCTCATACAGCACGAGCACTTCCCGCACCAGGTCGTTCAGCTCCAGCGCCGCGAGCTGCGGCGGCGGCACCCGGGCGTAGTCGCGGAAATCGTTCACCATATTTTTCATGGCCTCCACCTGATTCACGATGGTGGTGGTCGAGCGATCGAGGATTTCGCGCTCGCGGGGCGGCAGTTTGTCGGCAAGCTTCATTTGCATCCGCTCGGCGGAAAGCTGGATCGGCGTCAGGGGATTCTTGATTTCGTGGGCGAGCCGGCGCGCCACCTCGCCCCAGGCCACCAGGCGCTGGGCGGAAATCAGCTCCGTGATGTCGTCAAACACCACGACGTGTCCGCCTCCGCTGGACGCCGGCAGGCGCGTGCCCCGCAGCAACAGGACCTGCGCCTGGCCTTGCCCAACGCCGATTTCCAGTTGCTGTTGCCAAACACCTTCCGTCGATTCCTGGTGGGCGGCTACGGTGTCCCGCAGTTCGGCCAGGCGCGGCCACTGGCGCAAGGTGAGGTTCTCGAACCCCGCCAGATCGTCCTTGAGAATCGAGATGGCCCCCTGGTTGGCGGCGCGCAGACGTCCCAGCGCGTCGAAAGCCAGCACACCCGCGGACAGATTGGCGAGCACGCTTTCCAGGTAGGCGCGGGCCGCTTCCACATCGGCGCGACTCTTCTCCGCCAGGGCGCGAGCGTCGTCGAGCTGGCGGGTCATGCGGTTGAAAGACTGGGTCAGCACGCCCAGTTCGTCGCGGGCGGGCAGCGATTGGCGCGGGCTGAAATCCCCCGCCGCCACCGCCTGCGTGCCTTCGGCAAGGATGGACAGCGGCGCGGACAGGCGCCGCGACAGGATGATCGCCACGGCAATGGCCGCCAGCAGCGCCATCAGCAGGGTCAGCGTCAGGGTGATGGCGTAAATGCGCTGCAGGCCGACTCGCCCCAGCGAAAGTTCCTGGTAGTCGCGATAAACCTCCTGCACGCTCTCTGCGTCCCGGGCCAGCTTCTGCGGGACGGATTGGGTGAGCTGCAGGATGCGGTTCTCCGCCGCCAGGGTGCGCCCGGTTACCGGCACCAGGACGCGCAGCGTCAGTCCCGTCGTGGCGTCTCCTTCAGCCGCGGCGTAGTCGCGGCCCTGGCGCACGTCGCGCAGCAGTGCGTGGGCGGGCGATTCGGGAATGAGGGAGGCCATCTCCGCCGTGCTGCTGGCCATCACCTGTCCGGAAGCGCTGAAAAGCGTGGCCGAATCGACCCCTGCCTGCTCGCGCAAGCGGTTGAGCCCTGCCACGGTGTCGCCCCGGTCCTCCACGTCCAGCGCCATGGTGCGCGCCTTGGCCGACAGATCGTTGAGCAGGTAATCCAGGGCGCTGCGGCCCAGGTTGAGGCCGGCTTCGAGCGCGGCGTCGACGCGCACATCAAACCACGACTGGATGCTTCTGACCGCAAACTGCACTGATACGGCGTAGATGATGAGGCCCGGCACCACGGCCAGGGTGGCGAACGCCACCAGCAGCCGGTAAGTCAGCCGCGAGCCGAACACCCTCGCCTTGTATTCCTTCCACAGCCGGTTCAACTGAACCAGCACCAGGCCGAGCAGGGCGATGGCCATGGCCCCGTTGAGGGCCAGCAACATCGGGTAATAGCGGGAAAAGAAGGTGGTATTAGCCGTCGCCGAGGTGAGCAGGAATAGCAGCACCCCGGCCAGCGCCGCGCAGGCGACGATGAGAATTCTCATCGGCTTTCGGGGGCGTAATCGAAGCGAAACCATTCAGAGCCCAGGTTCCAGTCCCGGCTGCCGAGGGACGTGACCTGAAGAGGTTTGGGCAAGAGGGATAAGTCCAGCCGCAGCCGGACCCGCGCTTGGTACGTTCGACCGGGCATGAGGGATCCCTTCTCCGCCACCGGCCATTCGCGGACCCGCTCCAGCGTGCGCAAAGCATCGGCGAGCGACGGAAAACTCTGGTGCAGGGCGCCGAAAGAGACGCGGTACTGGCGCGTCAGCGCATGGTAGCTGACGCGAATGGTCCGCGACTTGGCAGCCGCCTCCTCGTCGAACCAATACCATCGCGGCCGCGTGATCTCGAATTCGGCGATGAAAAACAGCGGCACGCCGTGGGCGATGATGTCCTCCAGCCGTGGGCTGAGTTCGATCTTGAAGTCGGCGTTGAGGTTGTAGCCGTCGTCGCCGACGCTCAGGCTCGCGCTCTTGGCCTCCACTTCCGCCGCCACGGCGCAGCGCCCGCCCATTGCCCCCAGCAACAGGAAAAGCAGGGCCAATGCCAGCAGGCGCACGCTTCTCGCCAGAGCGAGCTTCGGCAAGCTACCCGCCGGGCGGCTCCAGGTCAGGCAGGACAATGCGGGCACGGTGGTCATGCGAATAGTTGAGTGCGGCTCATCGGGCCTTTTTGCGCAACGACGCGTAATAGAAGCCGTCGTGTTCCCCATCGGGCAGAAGTTGCCGGTCGAGGTTCCCGTCCACCGGAACGCGTTCGCAATTCCGGTGACAGTCGGCGAACGCCATGATTTGCCGGGAATTTTCGTCGGCGAAAACGGAACACGTGGCGTACAGCAATTTACCATCGGGGGCCAGCACCTGCCAAAGCGCGTCGAGGATCTGCGCCTGCTGGGCACTGAAGCGGGCGATGTCCCGGGGGCGGCGCAGCCACTTGATGTCGGGGTGGCGGCGCACTACTCCGGAAGCGGAACATGGCACGTCCGCCAGGATGCGCTCGAAAGGCCGGCCGTCCCACCATGACGGCACGTCGCGGCAGTCGCCGACCACCAAGTGACCCGCCAGGCCGAGCCGGGTGAAGTTCTCCCGCACCCGCGCCATGCGGCCATCGTCCGCGTCCAGGGCGGTGAGGTCGACGTCAGCCACTTCCAGCAGGTGCGCGCTCTTGCCGCCCGGCGCGGCGCAGGCATCCAGCACGCGCATTCCCGATCCGGCATCCAGCAGCGCGGCCGCCTGCTGCGCACCGAGGTCCTGGACCGAAGCCAGACCCTCGAAAAACCCCGGCAACTTGCTCACCGGCACCGGTCGCTGCAGCAGGATGCCGGCTTCCCCGCGCTGGACGGCTTCGATACCGGTCCCGGCCAGCAGGGACAGGTATTCGGTTGCCGACATGCGCCGGCGGTTGACCCGCAAGGCCATCGGCGGGTGGCCGTTGCCCGCTTCCGCGATGGCGCGGCAAGCGGCGGGAAAATCGGCCCGCAGGCGCGCAAGCCACCAGGCCGGATGGCGCAGCGAGGCCACCTCGTCGGCGTTCGCGGCGGATTCCAGCGGGGCGGCATTGCGCAGGAAGTTGCGCAGCACGCCATTCACCAGACCCTTGAAGCGGCCGCCCGCGACCGTTCCCGCCGCATCGACCGCCTGATCCACGGTCAAATGCGCCTCAGCCGGCCGCGCCTCCAGCCGTGCCAGTGCCACCAGCAGCAGCGCCCGCAGCAGAACCTGTTTCGGCGCTTGCGCCATCAGGCGGCCAAGGAGGAAGTCTCCGCGCCCATAGGCCCTTAGCGCCGTGTAGGCGAGATCCTGGATGGCCGGCCGCCCCCGTTTCGGCAGGTCCGGCCGCTGCGCCAAACACGCCGCGAGCGCATCGTCGGCGGCCTGACCATCCACGACGGCGGCTACCACTTCGGCCGCAAACAGCAGCAGGCGCGCCAGAGGGAGCTGCAACTCCGGCGCTTCTATTCGGGTGTTCGACTCGGTTGAACTCACCGGTGGTGTCCCGTCCCGAAAACGAGGGCGAAAAACATGGCCTGAGCAAAGGGGGAATTCACGGAATCGGGCGCTAGTTCGCCGCAAGCCGGCGGGCCGTAGAACGCAGAGTGGAGACTACCTGGGGCCCGCAAGGTTCAGAACCGATGCGCCAGCGCTCTCCACTGGCCCTCGGTCAGCGGCGGTACGCAAGCCGGCCGCCATTGCGACGGCCAGGCCTTGCGGGAAAAGCGGAAAAAACGACGCAGAACCTATGCAGCGGCTGCGGTCGCACCCGGGGCGGAAGCCTGCGACCCCGCGACGGAATGCAGAAACTCGTCGTAGCCCTGCGTAAACTCGTCGATGATCTCGAACTGCGGCAGCGCGCCGGTCGAATAGACCGTGATCTTCCAGTTCGGCTTGTTTGCGACCCGCTGTTTCTGCTGGTAGTCGACGAAGTCGCCGCGCACGCCATGGACCATCCACACCGGCAGCTTGAGCGATTCGTAGATCGACTGGATATCGTTGCTGAACAGGAAACCGGCGAGGAAGTAGTACGGCGCATGGTGCGCGCCCGGATGGCGGGTGGTGGCGTAGGAGTAGTCGAGAACGCTCTCGTCGATCTCTTTTCGGCCCCAACTCTTTTCCAGGAAGAATCGAATGCTGGGCCGGGTGGTCAGCAGTTCGAAGACCTTTCGGCTCCACAGCGGGAAGGTGAAGATGGAGCGCAGCAGCGGCATCCCGCGCGTGCTGCCCGGTGCGCCGTCGCGCGGCGAACTGCCGTCGAAACCTGTCGGACTGATGAGCCCCAGGCTGCGGAAAGCCTCCGGATATTCGGAGGCGGCGCGGGCGAGGAATTCGCTCCCGAGCGACAAACCCATGGCATCAATCGGCACCTGCCCGTGTGCGCGCCGGATCTCGTCCACCATCGCCAGCACGGCGTCGGTCATCACGCGGGGCGTGTAGATGCTGTCGTTGCGGTTGGAGAAGCCGAACCCTGGAAGATCCAGGGCGTAGACCGTGCGGTGATTGCGGTAATGGTCGTAAATCGGCCGCATCTCGTAGGCCGAGCCGGCGGCGTTGACGCTATGGATCAGCAGGAGGGGCGGCGCGTCTGCGGAGGAGCCCACGCCTTCCGTCGGCCCGGCAACGTAATAGGCCAGGGCGCCAACTTTGCTGACGAACTCCCGCCGCGTCCCCGACAAGGCGGGGGGTACTGTACTCAGTTGTATCCTCATGACGTTCGTTTCGACACCGATCTGTTTGCCCAAATTACATTCTACCGCAGCCCGCGTCGCACATTTGGCGGCGGGCGGAAATCCGGCGGAATAGGCATTTTCTCCGCTCCGCGCGCGGCGTCCAGGCGACAACGGCGGGGGGCGTTTTCTTGCCAGACTGGCTACCCTGCGGCAGACTTTGCCCCGGTTTCCCCGTCCATTTCGGCAACTTCCTCAACCGTTGAGCGGACTACAACCATGATCCTCTTATTGCTCGGCCTCATCGTTTTTCTTGGTACCCACTCCGTGCGCATCTATGCGGACGACTGGCGAACGCAACAGATTGCGCGGTTCGGCGAGAAAACCTGGAAAGGGGCGGTGAGCCTCGCTTCGCTGCTCGGCCTGGTACTGATCGTCTGGGGATTCGGCCAGGCGCGCATGGACCCCGTGGTGCTTTGGCAGGCGCCGGTCTGGGCGCGTCACAGCGTGCCGCTGCTGACGCTGCCGGCCTTCATGCTCATCGTCGCCGGAAACATTCCCGGCAATCGGATCAAGCAGAAACTGGGGCATCCCATGGTGGCCGGAACTGGGCTGTGGGCGTTCGCCCATCTGCTGGCCAATGGCCGGCTTGCCGGCGTGCTGCTTTTTGGTGCCTTCACCGCATGGGCGGTGGCGGACTTCCTGGCCGCCCGCCGTCGCGACAAAGCGAACGGAACGGTCTATCCGGAGGGAACGATGGAAGTGGATCGGAAGGTGCTGATTTTTGGTTTCGTCGGGTGGCTCGCCTTCGTCCTGTTCCTCCATTCCTGGCTGATCGGCGTCAAACCCTACGGTTGAGCGTTTGGCGCGCCTCTCCGCCTTCCATCGCGGCAGAGGCGCGCAAGCCGCTCGGGCGGCGGAGTTCTACCCCTTGCTGCGTCCCGCCAGCCCGCTGCGGCCGTATTCCGCGCCGCCGTGAGCGGACCCGCCGGGGCTGCCGACTTCCCGCACCACGATGCGCCCGTCGGCGGTTTCGGCGATCAGCCCCCGCAATTCCAGGTCCTTCATGACGCGGCTAACCATCTCGCGCGAGGCACCGACCATCTTGGCGATGTCCTGTTTGGAGAACTTGTGCGCGGTGAATTGCGAACCCGCTTCCGTATCCGCCATGTCCTTGAGCAGGCGCACCACCCGTCCGGCGACGTCGAGCAAGGCCAGGCTTTCGATCCGCCGATCGGCTGCCCGCAGCCGCTGGATCAGCTTGCGCATCACATACTCGGTCACGTCGAAGTTGTCGCGCAGGCAGCGCTTGAAATCCGCCTTGCTGATCGCCACCAGCATGCCGGGCGTGACCGCGATCACAGTGGCGGAGCGGGCATCTTCGTCCAGCACACCCATCTCGCCGAACAACTCGCCCGGCCCAAGCATGCACAAAATGGCCTCGCGCCCTTCGTCGTCGCTGATATAGACGGTCAACGTGCCGGAGAGCACCAGGTACACGAAATCGGTGGATTCTCCTGCACGAACTACCGGGGTGTTCCTATCGACGCGACGCAGGATGCACACCCGCGCCAAGGCTTTGAGGGATTCTTCTGATGAGCAGGCGAACATGGGGAATGTCCGCAGCGTTGTGCTCGTGACAGCGGGGGAAACCATGGGTTTGGCCCTAGCGGTTAGCGCCGGCGCACGCCTTTGCTGGGGGAACGCGCTCAATGGCGCAACGGTTGGTACGGATGGCAAAACTGTCGGGGCGGGGGTCGCGAACATTTCGTTTACTCCTGTGATGGCCGGTTACCGTCTTTTTCTTTTCCTGCGGACAACACCCGCTGATTCGACGGTTTACGGGTTGTTTGCTGACGGTCAAAGCCTAGTCGCCATTACCCGACACAGCAATTAGACAAAAGTCCTACCC
>JBAWHH010000177.1:0-1545 GCA_049593715.1 Rhodocyclaceae bacterium | reverse complement strand
AGGCCCACAGCGCGGGCAGCCATCCGGCGGGCACGGTCAATCCCTACGCCATCGAACTGCTGGGGCGCAACCGCCTGGCGGTGGAGGGCCTGCGCAGCAAGAGCTGGGACGAGTTCGCCCAGCCGGGCTCGCCGCCGCTGCACTTCGTATTCACCGTCTGCGACAAGGCGGCCGGCGAAGTCTGTCCGGTCTGGCCCGGCCAGCCCGTCACCGCCCACTGGGGGGTCGAAGATCCCGCCGCCGTGGAAGGCAGCGACGAAGAGAAACGCAAAGCCATGTTCGTCGCCTACAACCAGTTGCACACGCGGATTTCCCTGTTCAACAACCTGCCCTTGTCCAAGCTGAGCGGCCTGTCCCTGCAGAACGAACTGGACGCCATCGGCCGGGTGCGGGAACAGGGTGAGTGAGCCCATGAGCGCGCAATGCGAAGTCGCCGCCAAGCAGGCGGCCGGCGCCCCGATGAGCCTGTTCGAGCGCTACCTCACCGTCTGGGTGGTGCTGTGCATCCTCGCCGGCATCGCGCTCGGCCAGTTGTTGCCCGGCCCGGTGCAGGCAATCGGCCGCATGGAATTTGCCCAGGTGAATCTGCCGGTCGGCCTGTTGATCTGGGTGATGATTATCCCGATGCTGGTGAAGATCGACTTCGGCGCCCTGCATCAGGTGAAGGAACACTGGAAAGGCATCGGCGTCACCCTGTTCGTCAATTGGGCGGTCAAGCCGTTTTCCATGGCCTTGCTGGCGTGGATCTTCATCCGCGAAGTGTTCGCGCCTTACCTGCCGGCGGAACAACTGGACAGCTATGTGGCGGGACTGATCCTGCTCGCCGCCGCCCCCTGCACCGCCATGGTGTTCGTGTGGAGCAAGCTCACCGGCGGCGACCCGTACTTCACGCTATCCCAGGTGGCGTTGAACGACGCGATCATGGTGTTCGCGTTCGCCCCGATCGTCGGCCTGCTGCTGGGCATCTCGGCCATCACCGTGCCCTGGGCGACGCTGCTCACTTCGGTGGTGCTCTACATCGTGATTCCGGTGATCCTCGCCCAGGTCTGGCGCAAGTGGCTGCTGGCCCGCGGCGAGGCGCACTTTCAGGCGGCGCTGGCGCGCATCGGCCCCGTCTCCATCGCCGCCCTGCTGGTGACGCTGGTGCTCCTGTTCGCTTTCCAGGGTGAGGCGATCCTCAAGCAGCCGCTGGTCATCGCCATGCTGGCCGTGCCGATCCTGGTGCAGGTGTTTTTCAACTCGTCGCTGGCCTACTGGCTCAACCGCAAGGTGGGCGAAAAACACAACGTCGCCTGTCCGTCGGCCCTGATCGGCGCGTCGAACTTCTTCGAACTGGCGGTGGCCGCCGCCATCAGCCTGTTCGGTTTCAACTCGGGTGCCGCGCTGGCCACGGTGGTGGGCGTGCTGATCGAGGTGCCCGTGATGCTGCTGGTGGTGAAGATCGTCAACAACTCCAAAGACTGGTACGAACAGGGATTGCCCGCGGAAAGAACCCAAGCATGAACACCATCACGATCTACCACAACCCGAAATGCGGCACCTCGC
>JBAWHH010000176.1:0-7817 GCA_049593715.1 Rhodocyclaceae bacterium | reverse complement strand
GCCAAGCCGATTGTCTTTGTGGCAGGCGGCACCGGTTTTGCGCCGATCAAAGGTGTCATTGAGCACGCGCTTCACGTCCACTGCACTCGGCCGATGACGCTTTACTGGGGCGCGCGGCGGCCGGGCGACCTCTACATGAACGAACTAGCGCTGCAGTGGGCGCGCGATCACGCGCATTTTCGCTACGTTCCAGTGGTTTCGGATGCCGTTCCGGATGACAACTGGAGCGGCCCCACGGGCCTGGTGCACCGGCAGGTCATGGCCGATTTTCCCGATCTCTCGGGTCATCAGGTTTACGTCTGCGGCGCACCGGCCATGGTGGATGCCGCGAAACGCGATTTTTCAGAGAGTTGTGGTCTGGCAACAGAAGAGTTTTTTGCCGACGCCTTCACTTTCGCTTCCGACAAGGTGGCCCCATGAGTAGTTGTGCCTTCATTACCCATCAACCGGTGATCAACAAACAGCGGACCATCACCGCGAATCGACTGTTGGTCCATGCTCGTGGACCGGCGCCGGGGCAGCTTGCTGCGGAAACCTTGAACGCCCTCGGCGCGGTTTGGCCGGAAGAGCGGACCGTTTTCATCGGTCTCGCCGGAACCATGCCTGATTCCGGATTGCTCGAATGGCCGGCGCCGGCCAACGCGATGGTCGAAATCCCTGCTGCCGCTTTGGTTACCCGGCCGGGCCAGGAACTGGTCCAAGGCCTTCAGAATGCCGGCGTCAACCTATGTTTGCATGGCTATTTGCCCCCGGGTGGCAGTTTGGCGGCAATAGATTTTCGTTTCGTCCTGGCCGACAAGCCGCCTTCGGGAGCCAATGCCAGGGAGGCCCTCCTCTTGGCCCTCGAACTGCCGAATGCCGAAGCCTTCGATACGGCGCTGCTGAATGGATTCGACGGTGCTGCGGGGTGGTTCTTCCTGAATACCCGCCCGGTAGCGAAGAAGCTTGCACCTTCCCACAGCCATATCGTTAGGCTGCTCAATCTGGTGCGCAAAGGGGCCGAAGTCAAAGAAATCGAGGCCGCCCTGAAACAGGATGTGGCGCTGTCATTCAAACTATTGCGCTACATCAACTCGGTGGGTTTCGGCCTGTCGTGCGAGATCCAATCCTTCAAGCACGCGGTCACCATCCTCGGCTACGAGAAGCTGAACAAGTGGTTGTCGCTGCTCCTGGTAACGGCGAGCAAGGATCCGTCGGCTCCAGCGATGATGCAGGCCGCCGTCGTTCGAGGGCGGTTCATGGAACTCCTGGGCGCCAAGTTTTTCGACAAGCACGAGGTCGACAACCTGTTTATAACCGGGGCTTTTTCGTTGCTCGATGTGCTTCTCGGAACCTCGATGGACGCCGTGCTGGAAGAAATGCATTTGCCGGCAGCCGTAGCCGACACGCTGTTGCGGCGGGACAGCGTTTACAAGCCGTTCCTCGATCTGGCACTGGCGAGCGAGCAGGATAGCGATACTGCCATTTCATCGCTCGCCGCCTCGCTCCAACTGGATCCCGCGCAGGTGAATCAGGCCCAGCTTCAGGCGCTTTCCTTCGCCGACACGATGCAATTCACCTGAGGCCGGCAGCCCGAGCGTCGCGGGGCGTTATTGTGCGGCAAAGTGGAGCGGGTCTATTCCCCACCCAGATAGGCGGCCCGCACGCGAGGATCGTCCAGCAGCGCGTCGGCGCTGTCGGTCATCGAGACGTTGCCGCTTTCCATAACGTAACCCCGGGCCGCTATGGATAGCGCCAGCTTGGCGTTCTGTTCCACCAGCAGAATGGTGACGCCCTCCGCCGCCACTTCCTGAACTACTTCGAATATCTTCTGAACCATCATGGGCGCTAGACCCATCGACGGTTCGTCAAGGAGGAGCAACCTGGGTCTGGACATCAGGGCCCGGCCGATGGCGAGCATCTGCTGCTCGCCGCCGGAGAGCGTGCCGGCGAGTTGCCGGGCCCGCTCGGCAAGCCGTGGCAGGAGCCCAAAAACGCGGTCAAGATCTGCCGCGATCTGATGTCGGTCGCTACGGGAGTAAGCTCCCATGGCCAGGTTCTCTTGCACCGTCAGGCGGGCGAAGACGCCGCGGCCCTCTGGTACCAGGGTGAGCCCCTGTCCTATCAGGGTGTGGGGCGGACAGCCAATGAGTTCCCGACCTTCGTAGCAGATGCTGCCCTGGGCCGGCAAGAGACGGGCGAGAGCCTTGAGCGTGCTGGTCTTGCCAGCGCCGTTCGCGCCGATCAGGCACACCAGCTCGCCGGCCGAGACACTGAAGCTGATGCCTTTGACGGCGGCGATTCCGCCGTAATGCACCTTCAGATTTCGGACCTCAAGCAAGGCTGCCTCCCAAGTAGGCGTCGATCACTCTGGAGTCCTTTTGTACGCGCTGCGGAATGTCCTCCGCAATCTTTTCTCCGTAATCGAGGACCGCGACGCGGTCGCACAGCCCCATGACGAGTTTCACATCATGCTCAATCAACAGCACGGTGGTTCCGTCCGCGCGCACTTGCTCGACCAAATTGCGCAGCCCGACCGTCTCCGTCGCGTTCATGCCTGCCGCGGGTTCATCCAGCGCCAGCAGCCGGGGCTCCGTTGCCAGCGCGCGGGCGATCTCCAGGCGACGCTGGTCGCCGTAGGAAAGGTTCCGGGCCAGGGAGTTGGCGAGAGGGTCGATGCCGACATACTTGAGCAGTTCATGGGCGCGCCGGGCAATGGCGGCTTCCTCTTCCCGCGTGGCACGGTTGCGAAAGATGGCGCCGAACACCTGGGCATGGGTGCGAATGTGTCGGCCGACCATGACGTTCTCCAGAGCGGTCATGTTGGCGAACAGCCGGATGTTCTGGAACGTGCGCGCGATCCCCTGCCGAGCGACTTCATGGGGTGCCGCCAGATTCAGCCGCGAACCGCCGAAAACGATTTCGCCCCGATCGGCTTGGTAGAGCCCGGTAAGCACGTTGAAAAAGGTGGTCTTACCGGCGCCATTGGGGCCGATCAGCCCATAGATCTCGCCCCGCCCGATGGTCAGTTCGACATTCCGCAACGCCTGCACGCCGCCGAAACTCTTGCTGATGCCCCGCGCCTGGAGCAGTGCCTCGCTCATGCGCGTGCTTCCCTTTCTTCCTTCGCCGCAGTGAATTCCCGTTTGCGGATCTGGGAGGGCCAAAGGCCGGCGGGCCGGTACAGCATGACAAGAATCAGGGCTAGGCCGAAAAGAAGCATGCGCAGGGATTCGGGGTCGAGGATCACTTTGCCGAACAGTGCTTGCTGCCACGGCGCTGCGCCATAGCGCAGCACCTCCGGCAATACTGCAAGAAGGAGTCCGCCGAGAATCACTCCAGGAATGTGGCCCATGCCGCCGAGCACCACCATGCACAGCACCATGATGGATTCCATAAGCGAAAAACTCTCCGGGCTCACGAATTCCTGGAATCCGCTGAAAAGTCCGCCCGCAACCCCACCGAACGTGGCGCCCATGGCGAAGGCGAGCAGCTTGATGTTTCGGGTATTGATGCCACAGGCCTTGGCGGCAATCTCGTCTTCCCGTATCGCCACCCAGGCGCGCCCGATGCGCGAATCTTCCAACCGAACGGTGACGAAAATAATCACCAGGGCGAGGGCAACGAACAGGTAGTAGTAGAAATAGACCGATGGTACCGAGATGCCGAAAAACTCGTGCGTCTTGGCAAACGAGAAACTGCCGAAGCCGATCGGATCGATCTGCGTGATTCCCTGAGGCCCGTTGGTGAGGTTGACCGGGGCGTTGAGGTTGTTGAGAAAGATGCGGATGATCTCGCCGAAACCAAGGGTCACGATCGCCAGATAGTCGCCCCGCAAGCGCAAGGTCGGCGCCCCCAATAGCACCCCGAATACGCCCGCCAACGCTGCACCCATGGGCAGGATGACCCAGAAGGGCAGGTGAACGCCCTGCGGCAGGAGATTGGGGAACGCCGCCGCGAGATGCGGCGAGGAGAGCAGGGCATATAGGTACGCCCCCACGGCGTAGAAAGCGATGTAGCCGAGGTCGAGCAGGCCGGCGAACCCGACCACGATGTTCAACCCGAGCGCGAGCATTATGTAAAGCAATGCGAAATCTATCACTCGTACCCACGAGTTGCCGAAAGCGTGGCCGACGACGAAAGGCAGTCCGATCATCGCCAGAGCGATTAGCGCCAAACCGACCAGACCGAAACGCCGGTCGCGCCGCAGGTCGTCCCAAAACGCGTTCATGCCCGCTCCGCCACTTTCTCACCCAGCAGCCCGGACGGGCGCAGCACCAGGACGAGGATGAGCACGAAGAATGCGAACACATCCTGATAGTGGGAGCCGAGAAACCCGCCGGTGAGATCACCGATGTAGCCGGCGCCCAGCGATTCGATCAGGCCCAGCAGCACGCCGCCCACCATTGCTCCCGCCAGGTTGCCGATTCCCCCGAGCACGGCGGCGGTAAAGGCCTTCAGACCAAGGATGAAACCCATGTGGTAGTGGGCGATGGAGTAATTGGCGCTGACCATCACGCCGGCCAGCGCCGCCAGCCCGGAGCCGATCACGAAGGTGACGGAAATGATCCGGTTGATATTGACGCCCATCAGCGCGGCGATCGAAGGGTTCTCTGCAGTAGCCCGCATCGCCCGGCCGAGCCGTGTGTAGTTCACCAGAGCCAGCAGGCCAGTCATGACGATACCGGCAAGGGCGACGATGATGATCTGAGTGTCCGTGATCTGGGCGCCGAGAAAATGGCGCGCAGTGGCGGGGAGCAGCGGGGGAAACGTGTGGTAGCTGCGGCCCCAGATCAGCATCATGACTTGCTGCAGCACAATTGACACGCCGATGGCCGTAATCAGGGGCGCCAGGCGCGGTGCGGTGCGCAGCGGACGGTAGGCCACCCGCTCGATGGTGAAGCCAAGGGCCATGCACACGGCGGCCGCGACGGACAGGCCCGCCAGCACGATAATCGGACCAGGCAATCCGCTATTTGCCAGCAGCTTGACCACCGTAAGCGCCGTGAGGGCGCCGATCATGACCACCTCGCCGTGGGCGAAGTTGATCAGGCCCAGGATCCCGTAGACCATGGTGTATCCCAGGGCGACCAGGGCGTAAATGCTGCCGAGGACCAAGCCGTTGATAATCTGCTGAAGGAAAATATCCATCGAGATTGGGCACAAACGAACGGCACCCGAAGGTGCCGTTCGTCATCAGTTGGAGAGGGCCGACCCTACTTCTTGGCGTCGGTCGTTTCCTTGGACGTCTTGCTGTCGCTACCCTTGGCGCCATTGTCTTGCTTGGCTTCCGGTGCCTTCGCTTCGGCCGATGGCTTGGGGGCATCCTTGGCGGGTTCGCCCTTGGGTTCCGGTGTCGCGGCGGGCGCGGCCGCGGTTGAGCCACCCAAGGTATCCCGCGGATCCCACTTGCCGTTGGCCGCCTGGTACAGGGTGATGTCGCCGTCCTTGATGTCGCCCTTATCGTCGAACTGGATCTTGGCGGTCACGCCTTGAAATCCGTCGGTCTTCGCCAAGGCCGGCAGATAGACGGCGGGCTCGACGGAATTGGCGCGCTTCATGGCGTCGATGATCACACCAACCGCATCGTACACATAGGGTGCGTAGAGCTGGATGTCGGTATTGAATTTGGCCTTGTAGCGATTCTTGAAGTCCGTCCCGCCGGGCATTTTGTCGAGCGGTACGCCAGGCAGGGAACAGTAGGCACCCTCGGCAGCGGGCCCCGCAAGCTTGTGGAACTCCGTGGTGCAGCCGCCATCGGCCATCAGAAGCTTGGTATACAGCCCCAGTTTGGTGGCCAAACCGAGGGTCTGCATTTGCTTGGCCATCGGGCCGCCCTGGGCATCCATCCCGCCAAAAAACAACACTTCGGGATTGGTGGCTTTAACCTTGGTCAGAATGGCAGCGAAATCGGTGGACTTGTCGGTGGTGAATTCGCGCGCGACGATCTCTCCGCCGTTGGCGATGACCGCTTTCTCCACCTCGTCCGCCACGCCTTGGCCGTAAGCGGTGCGATCGTCGATGATTGCAATCCGCTTCGCCCCCAGGGTGGTTACCGCATAGGATCCCAGCGCCCGGCCTTGCTGAACATCGTTCGCCATGACGCGGAACGCGGTCTTGAACCCTTGCTGCGTGTATTTGGGATTCGTGGCGGAAGGCGAGACCTGCGGGATTCCCGCATCCGAATAGATCTTCGATGCCGGAATCGTGGTGCCGGAATTCAGATGGCCCACCATGGCGTTGATCTTGGCATCGACCAGTTTCTGCGCCACGAGCGTGCCCTGTTTCGGATCGGCCTGGTCGTCTTCGCCAAGCAGTTCGAACTTGACCTTCTTCCCGCCGATTTCGATGGCTTTCGCGTTGGCATCTTCAATGGCCAAGCGGGCGCCGTTTTCGTTGTCCTTGCCCAAATGAGATTGGGGCCCGGTAAGGGGTGCGGCGTGTCCAATCTTGACGACAATTGCGCCCGCCTCTGCTCCGGGCGTGGGCGTGGGGGTCGTGTCCTTCTTCGGCGGTTCTTTCTCGCAAGCCATCAGAGCCAGCGCCGCCACTACGGAAAGGGCGAGACCTTTCTTCGTCACGTTCATCATTCGTCTCCCTGTCGCACGGGTTTGTCGTGTGAAAAATTGCGCAGATTCTGCGGGACACCCCCAGGGGTGTCAATCGTTCGCCGCCCGCGAAATGCCGAGGGCCAGCCTCGCAGCTGGCCCTCGGCACAATTGAGTAGTCCTACTTCGCGCCGGCGAGAATCCAATCGACAAGCGCCTTGGCCTCTTCTGGCTTGACTGCGTTGGGTGGCATCGGGACGGTACCCCACACCCCGGAACCCCCCTTCTGGACCTTTTCCGCCAGCTTTGCTGCCGCGTCCTGGCCCGCATATTTCTTGGCAACGTCCTGGTAGGAGGGGCCGACCAGCTTCTTGTCCAGCGCATGGCAGGCGAAACAGTTCTTGGCCTTGGCCAAATCCGATCCGGGGCTGGCCATTGCGGGACCGGCCGCGACGATACCGACGGCTACAAGGCTGGAAACGATCAAAGCTCTCATCACGATCCTCTTTGCACTCTCAGTGAAGGGAAAAACCTGAATCAAACCGGCGTAACCAACATGTTCTCGAGTTCCGTCAGTTGGCTGATCGGCGGCAAGCACTTAACGCCGTAGCAGACCCAGGCGTTGACGGGATCGCCGACGGCTTTGTCGAGCACCGGAGGCAGGTGGCCTGTCTCGCTGCCGATCGGCAGCAGGAGCATGCGCGAGAAATGCTTGCCGCGCAAGCCGCGTTGCCACTGGCGGGTGGCCGATTTTGCACCGCGCAACACCACGAGGCCGGGGGGCTTCAGGCTTTCGTCCAGCGCCATCGCGAGGGTGGCAAAACCGCCCGGATGGGCTTCCATCTGTGGGTAAAAGATCCGCAGGGCGCGTTCGGCGGCGTCGAGGTATCGCGTCTCCCCGGTTATGTGGCCCAACCGCTGGAGCGCCAGAGCTGCTGCGCCATTCCCCGATGGCGTTGCATTTTCATGGCCCGTTTTGGCGCGATGAAGCAACGCTTCGTGGTCATGGCTGGTGAAATAGAACCCCCCGCCGATGGCGTCTTCGAACTGCCCCAGCAACAGGTCGGCGATTTCTTCCGCCCAAGCCAGATCCTCGGTACGGAAATCCGCTTGCAGCATTTCGACGAGCGATCCCAGCAGATACGCATGGTCGTCGAGATAAGCGTTGAGGTGGGCGTGCCCGTCACGACAGGTTGCCAGGAGGCGTCCGTCCCGCCACAAATTGCCGTGCACGAATGCGAGCGCACGACGGGCGGAGACCAGCCAGCCGTCCTGCTGGAACACCGTGGC
>JBAWHH010000175.1:0-2017 GCA_049593715.1 Rhodocyclaceae bacterium | reverse complement strand
GTCGCGCACCGGGCCGGCCAACGCCCGCACCAGCACGCCGCCGATGCCCGCGGGGTCGATGGCGAACAGGCTAGCCGCCAGGGTCGCGTCGGCCCAGGGCGAAGGGGTCATGCCTTCGGATGCACTCACGCGCCGAACATCTCCTGCAGGACGCGCTCGACGCGCACCGTGGAGCCGGCGTCATCGAGCACGTTGCGGCGCAGGCGGTGGCGCAGGGCCGAAGGCGCCACGCGGCGCAGATGCTTGTCGGTGACGACGTGATCGCCGTCCAGCGCCGCCAGGGCACGGGCGGAGCGCATCAGCGTTAGTTCGCCGCGCAGGCCGTCCGTGCCCAGGCGCATACAGAGCTGCGCGGCACGCTCCAGCGCGGCATCGGGCACTTCCACATTGGGCAGGTGCTCTCGGGCGGCGGCGAGTTTGCGCCGCACCTTGGCGTTTTCCTTTTTCCACTTTTCGATGAAGGCCGGCGGATTGCGCTCGAATTCGTCGCGCCGGCGCACCACCTCAATCCGCGTGTGCAGGTCTTCCGGGGTTTTCACTTCGACGGACAGGCCGAAACGGTCCAGCAATTGGGGACGCAGTTCGCCTTCTTCCGGGTTGCCGCTGCCGACGAGGACGAAGCGGGCCGGGTGGCGCACGCTGAGACCTTCCCGCTCGACGACGTTTTCGCCCGAGGCGGCCACGTCCAGCAGCAGGTCCACAAGGTGGTCTTCCAGCAGGTTGCATTCGTCGATGTAGAGGAACCCGCGGTGGGCGCGGGCCAGCAGGCCCGGTTCAAAAGCTTTTTCGCCTTTCGCCAGAGCCCGCTCCAGATCAAGGGCACCGACGACGCGGTCTTCGGTGGCGCCCAGGGGCAGATCCACCACCGGGACGTTGGCGAGGCGCGTCTTCGGCGCACTCTTGGCCTTGAGTTCTTTACACTCGGCGCAGGCGGTTTCTTCCGCCAGGGGATCGCAGCCGTAGCGGCAGCCGACGACGACGCGCATCTGGGGCAACAAGGCGGCAAGGGCGCGCACGGCGGTGGATTTGCCGGTGCCGCGGTCGCCGAAGACCAGCACCCCGCCGATGGAGCCGTCGGTCGCCGCCATGAGCAGCGACTGTTTCATCTCGTCCTGGCCGACGATGGCGGCGAAGGGAAACGCTAGAGGCATGATCAGATTTCCTTGCGCAAGGTGGTGACGCTACCGCAGGAGCGCCACCGGGCGCCGTCCTCGCAAAAGCCCTTCGCGGGCGCCTCAGGCGTAAACATCGTGGCACTGCCTCCCATCTGAGAAATGCTGGTTCGCTGTTTGATCGTGATTGGCTTTGGATTTGCCCCGGCGGGCGCTGCTGGAACGCCGAGCCGGTGCGACGGCCTGGAAAGAACCCGGAGTCTGTTGGAACGTTCTTGAGCGATTCGTCCTCTTGGTCGGGTCGGCGGCGCGCCGAAACTAGCCCGCAATTGTAAGCGAAATCCCTGGCCCGGCAGGACGCCATTCTGCGTTTTCCCGGCGTCGTATTGCCGGGCCAGCCCGGGAAATCGGCTCGTCCCCGGTCGGGATCCTCTCGAACCGGGAACGGGATCCCGCTATTCGGAGCGAAGTCACCGCTTGGGCCAGCGCCGCCACAGATCCGCCAGGTGCACCGGCAGGGATGCCGTCAGGCAAAGCACCACCCAGACCCAGCTCGCGCCGCTGAGGGCCAAGCGAACCGCGACCAGAAGGACGAACCCGGCAAGGAAATTGACCACAAGATCGGCCGTCGGGATGCCGCGGCCGGTTTTCCGGTGATAGACGACGAGGCCGATTCCTTCGAGCAGCATCAGTCCGAGGATGAGATCGACGACGTGGGGGCTTGCGTAGAATTCGATCATGGGGTTTTGCGCGGGCCCTGTCCTGTGAAATAGGCTGGGGTCATCGGGGCGAGGTAAGCCAGGGTCAATGGGGTCCAGCTACAACTCATGGATTTACCGTCATTCCCGCCTGCGCGAGAATGACGGAGAACGATTTCACCGTGCGAGGTAAGCATCCGCGAGCGC
>JBAWHH010000174.1:0-6020 GCA_049593715.1 Rhodocyclaceae bacterium | reverse complement strand
GTGGTATGTTCCCGGCCGCGGTAGGGGGCTAAGCCTCTGCCACCATAGTTCTTCCTTGTAAGGATTCCAACCGTTTGAATTGATTGGGAGGGTGATATGAAAAAACTTGGCTTGTGTGTAGTGGCGTTATTCAGTACGAGTGTGTTGGCGGCAGCGGACGAAGCCGCTCTCAAGGAACAGATGCACAAGGCCTGCGCGCCGCTGTTCGCCGCCGGAGGCGCCTGCGCCGATCTCGCCAAGGGCACGCGGAAATGCACGCGCCAGAACGCAGATAAGGGCGGTGCTTCTTGCGTCGACTTCGAAAAGGCGCACAAGGCTTTCTTCGATGCCGGCATGAACGACCCCACCATCCGCAAGTGATGTTGGAAGCCCGGGGCCCCAGAAACCCAACGGAAGCAGTCGGGTTCCGGTTTCGGGTCTGAGAACCGCCGAGGGGGATCGAGTTGGCGACCCGGTCTTCCGCGGACCGGCCATCGCTCTCGGCCCCCCGCGTGGCTGGCGCCGGAGCCACGCACAGGGTTACGCCTCGCAATGCCGCTTGCTGGCGAACGACGCGCCGATTTTTGCCGCCCCCATCGTTTTCCGCCCTGACATCCTCGTAGCAGGCCACCGTTGCGCTTTCCGTCCGCTTGAGCAGGAATCGGTTCAGGCAGTGGAAGTCCTTTCCCCGAGCAAAGGCCGTCGACAGGCTTTTGGCCCTGTCCGCCCCGTGGGCTCTAAACGCAAGCGCAGCGGAGGCGCCTGATGGCGAGTGTTGCGCAGCGACCCGACGCCGGGGCATCCCCTCAAGCGATGGGACCGCTGGCACTCTCTTCGGGAGAGTACGAGAGATTGTCTGTCCAAGAGGAATAGACTTGCCGTGTCAATTGCGGAGAGACGAAATGAGTTCTTCCAGGCGGGTCATCCCGCTGGTTCCGAGTGACGATCCCGAGTTTGGCGCCTGCTCGGCCGCGGAACCGTTCGCGCTCGTGGTCCTGGGTGATTCGATGTTGCCGGAGTTCGCCGAAGGCGAGGTGATCGTCATCGAGCCGGAAGGGTTTGCCCGCGACGGTTCCTACGTGCTTGCCCTTCGCGGTGGCGAGTACGTTTTTCGCCAGCTTGTGCGAGGGGAGGCGGGGTGGATCCTCCATCCCTTGAATCCGGCCTACGCGGACGAGGCGATCGGCGACCTTTCTGCGGTGAAGGGGGTCATCATCCAGAAACAGGCTCCCGGCGGCCGGCGCAGTACGCGCAAACGTTACATTGAGTAGCCGGGCCGTGCTCGTCCTGACCGCCGGTGTCGGCGGCGAACGTTCTACATCTATCGGGCTTCATAAGCTTGTGGTGAAATGGCAGGCATAACGACAAGGAGGAGACCGTCATGCCGTATTTCATCTACAAGATCCATCCGCCGTTGCGCCGCCTGGAAAAAATCGAACTCTTCGACACGTTCAAGCCGGCATCGGAGCGCGCCAAGCAGTTGCGGCGCGACGCCGCTGGTTGCGAGGTGAAGGTCATCTTTGCCGACAACGAACTTCAGGCGGAGGATTTGCTATCCCAGGTAAGGGAGAAAGAGCCGATAACCGGCGACGACTGGTGAGCGTGCTCCGTGGACGAGCAGGCTTTCCGTGCGGCGCGCCGCACGCTGAATCCGCATCCGTGCCCGTTCGAGCAGGCGCTTCTGGCGCACTGCTGTGATTGCTCGCTGGCGCAGCGCCATGACATCGGCGGACGCCAGACCATCGCTTGCCGGTCGGACGAGGCGCGGGGAACCTGCGCCGCGCTGCGCACCTTGCTGCGCCGAAATTCCAGCTTCGCGCTGCAGGTGCGGCCCGACGAGCCGGTTCCCCAATCCAAGGAGATCAAGTCGATGTGCGGCGGGCTGAAAGGCCTTCATGACATGCTGGAGGACGGCGAAATAATCGCCGACGTGCGCGCCCTGGTGATCAGCGCCCAGCGCGAGTTTGGCAGTCTGGAGGCATTGCCTTTCCGCGATCTCATGCCCTTCGTCGCGGCGTTCGAGCCGCGGCGTCGGCGCGGGTCTTGATCGGCAGGTTGGGCAGAAGCGGGACGGGCTCACCCGCCCGCTAACGTACCCGGGCGTCGAGCCAGCAGGCCAGGCCCTGGGCGTTGAGTTCGATGTCCAGGGCCAGCAGCGCCAGCAACTGCTCCTCGGGCAGGGTCCAGCCGTAGCGGCGGGCTTCATCGAGCACGATTCCCGTAATGCCTTCCGTCAGTTGCCAGTGGCGCTCGGCACCTTCGCCCTGGGCGCTCAACGCCACGGCGACGTGGGCGTCGATCAGGCGATGCAGATCGGCGGTCAGCCGGGGCACCTCCCGCACCTGACTGTAGTGGGTGACGTAGACCGCCCCAGGGTTGAAGTCGAGCAGCATCTCCAGCGAGCGGTGCAGCGCATCCGGATCGAACTGCACCGGCGTGGTGGCGGGGAAGACGAACTGGCGCCCGTCCACATCCAGTTCGCGGTAGGAGAGGCCGAACGTGTCGCCGGCAAAAATGTGCCCGGATTTGCGGTCCACGATACACACGTGGTGCCTGGCGTGGCCCGGCGTGTCGAGAAACAGGAACTCCCGGCTGCCCATGCGCAGCACCGTCTGGTGGTGCGTTTCCACCACTCGCTCCGCGGCCACCGGGACGATCTCCCCGTACAGCTTTTGCGTTTCTGCCTCCCCATACACGACCCTGGTAGCGTTGATCAGGCGCTGGGGATCCACCATGTGGCGTGCCCCACGGGGGTGCGCGGTGAGGCGCGCGTTGGGCAGCGCCGCCATCAAGGTCCCGGCGCCCCCGGCGTGGTCCAGATGGATGTGGGTCAGCATGATCCACTCCACCTGTTCGGGGGCAATGGACTTGTGGGCCAGCGCTGCCAGCACGCGCGGTACCGAGGCGTTCGTGGCGGTATCGATGATCGCCGCGCGGTGGCCCTCGACGATGAGATGGACGGCGTTCATGCGTGGCCGGCAGTAGCCGGAATCCACCGCGCTGATGCCGAACTCGTAGTCCGTAACCACCTCCATGAAGGGCTCCCGCGCAAAAAGCGCCATTCTAGACGCGCAGCCGTGGGCGCGCGGCCGGAGTTGTCGTTGAGCTACGGATGCGATTGGGTAAAAAGATTTGGGGAGGGCATCCTGGTCAGTATCGCCGCTTGCCGTGGCATTGACGGGACGGCGCGGGTTGCCGCAGTCACCGGGGACGGCATCGGCTGGATGCCTCAGCGCAAGGCGGTGTTCTTTGGGAGCGGTGCCCGAGCGATCGGGAGGGGCGGATGGGGCGGGGAGGACTGTTCCACCGGCGGGGCCCGACCGCCGGCGTGTCGGAGGAACCTTACTTCAAGTGCTGATTGACGATCTTGGTCATCTCGAACATCGATACCTGCGGCTTGCCGAAAATCCCCTTCAGCTTGTCGTCGGCGTTGATCATGCGCTTGTTGGCGGCGTCCTGAAGCTTGTTCTGCTTGATGTAATCCCACATCTTCTTGACGACTTCGGTACGCGGCAGCGGGGCTGAGCCGACCACGGTCGCCAATACATCGGAGGGCGTTAGCGCTTTCATGAAAGCGGGATTTGGGGCGCGTTTTTCTTTGGGGGCGTCGCTCTTCGCGGCAGGTGCGGCTTTCTTCACGGCGGCCTTGGCCGCCGGCGCGGCCTTAGCGGTGGCAGGCTTTTTGGCGGCGGGTTTGGTCGCAGCGGGTTTCTTGGTTGTAGCCATACATCGGTCTCCTATCTCGTGATTTCACCTTGGGCCGCTTCCCAATATTCGGGAACGACGGAAGCATGGGAATCCCGCTGCGCGATGTCAAGGTTTTCCTCTCGGGAAATACGGGAATCGGGCCTGGGACGTCACATTTTCCGCACCTCGATGGTGCGGTGGGCCTCGTCGGGGCGGAGGAGGGGCGATGTTCTGCCCGGAAATCACCGTTTCAGCCGGTCGACGAACTGTTTGCGGAACTTTGCCACCTTCGGTGCGACGACGACCTGGCAGTAAGGCTGGTAGCCGTTGCCGCGGAAATACCCCTGGTGATAACCCTCCGCAGGGTAGAAAGCGGGAACGGGCAGAATCTCCGTGACGATGGAGCCGGGCCACAGCTTCTGGGCGGTCAGATCGCCCACCACCTGCTGCGCCGTGGCCCGCTGTTCCTCCGAGTGGGTGAAGATCACCGAGCGATACTGGGTGCCCACGTCGTTGCCCTGCCGATTCAGCGTGGTGGGATCGTGGACGGTGAAGAACACTTGCAGAATCTCGCCGAAGGACACCACCCCGGGATCGAAGCGAAGTTGCACCACTTCGGCGTGGCCGGTATCGCCGGCGCAGACTTGCGCGTAGGTGGGATCGGCGTTGCGCCCGCCGGCGTAACCGGACACCACCGATTCGACGCCGCGCAGTTGCTCGAAAACCGCTTCCAGACACCAGAAGCAGCCGCCACCCAGGGTCGCCGTTTCGTGTTTTTCCATCACCGCCTCCTCGAAGTCTCAATGGGGGCCGGGGCTGCAAGGCCTCCCGGCGGGTCATTTGAACGCGTAGCTGTAGAAAATATCCACCGCATTGTCGGCGCCGGCGCGGCCGGTCAGGGACAAGCGGCGGGTGAGGGCGTAAGTGATCTTGACGATGGTCTCGGCCCCCGCCAGGCTGCGCTCGAAGCTGAGCCGGGTGTTGGCCGACAGTTGTTTGCCCACGGTGAAGATTTGCTGCGAGACGGTGCCGTTGCTTCCCGAGGCGAGCGTGCCCGCCACGGTGCGCGTCGGCAGGTGGCTGTCGCCGCCGCCAATCTGGCCGCTGGCGATGCCAATATCGTCCACCCCCAGGCCTTGGGCGAGTTGGCGCGAAAGGCCGCCTTCCTGCCCGCCCAGAATCGAGTTGGCCGCCGACAGCAGCAAGGCCGAATCGGCGCCGCCCGCCTGTTCCGGCCCGTGCCCGAGTACGATCCAGGACAATTTCTCCGCATCCGGCACGCTGGGTTCCGATACCAGCTTGACCAGGGGATTGACCACCGAGCCGCTCACCGCCACCCCCGCCTCTACCGCCAGTCCTTTGCGTAGCGCCAGCACGTTCAGCCCCGGGTTGTCCAGGGGGCCCTGGAAATTGACGATGCCGCGCTGGATGGTGAGCTTGCGGCCGTAGGCATCGAACGTGCCTTCGCGGGTGGCGATCGAGCCCACGGCGCGCAGCGGGCCGTGCCCTTCCTTGCGCACCCGCAGATCACCGGTCAGCCGGGTGTCCAGTCCGCGTCCGCGGAAATAGAACTGCCGGCCCATGCTCACCGCCACGTCCAGCGTCAGGGGCAGGCGATGCTGGCCGTTCGCCGTCTGGCGGCCTTTGACGATCACGTCGTCGGACAGGCTCGGCGGCGGTGTTCGGGTCAGCTCCCAGTAACCCGCATCCACCTGCATCTTCGCGCCCAGCGTGGCGCCGGCTTTCCCCGCCGAGACCAGATCACCTTTGCCGGAAAGCATGACCCAGCGGTCGGGGCGCTGGGCCAGCAGCACGCGGTCGGCTTCGACGCGCAGATTGCCTTTCGCCGAGACGAGTTCCAGTTCGCCCGACGCGCTGAGCTTGCCGGGGCGGTTGGTCAGGGTGGTGGTGTCGATCCGGCCCTCCCGCGGCTCGACTCGCTCCACCGTGGAGAAGGACAGCTTCTCCAGCCGCACTCGCTCATCGTCGAAGTCGACGCGCAGTTCGCCGTCCGCAAGGCGGGTGCCGTACTCCACCGATGCGGCCGCCAGTTGGTCGCCCTGAATGGTGCCCCGGCCCCGCGGCCGGGCACCCGTTCCAGTGATGTCGAAGCGGGCGCGCACGGCGCCGTCCAGTTTCAGGTCCGGGTCGAGCCACTGCCCCAGCCAGGCGATGGACGGGATCTCGGCGCTGACGGCGCCACTGAGCGCGGCGCTCGGCACCAGCCGCCAGCCGCCGGCACGCTGCACCAGCGCCGTGCCCGCGCCTGAAATCTGGCCGAGGCGCGATCCTGCCGCGTCGAGAGACCAGGCCACGCGGTTGCGGTCGGCATGGAGGACGGCCTCCAGCCGGCT
>JBAWHH010000173.1:0-11688 GCA_049593715.1 Rhodocyclaceae bacterium | reverse complement strand
GGCTTGAGCGACAGCCCAATCCTTGCCGCTCAAGCCTTCTCAGACTTGAACAAGGCAGGGGTCAGATGGTGGCGTTGGAGGAGCTTGTAGAACTCCGTGCGATTGCGCTGAGCCAGCCGTGCTGCTTGAGTAACGTTTCCACCCGTGGTTTTTAGCAGCCGCACCAGATAGTCATATTCGAATGCGCGTCGCGCTTCGTCCAGCGACACCAAGCGCTGTGCATCGTCCCTCAATGCCTGCTGAACGAGAGTTTGGGGCAGAACCTCCGTCGTCGACAGCGCGACCGATTGTTCCACTACATTGAGAAGCTGGCGGACGTTCCCCGGCCACGGCGCATTCACCAAAGCTTCCACTGCGTCGGGCGAGAAATTGCGTACCGGCTTTTTGTCACGTGCCGCCAACTGACGAAGAAAGAAGCTGGCAAGCAAAGGAATGTCTTCCCTGCGTTCAGCCAGACTTGGCAAGCGAAGCCCGACGACGTTCAAGCGGTAGTAGAGATCCTGGCGCAGCGCCCCTTCCTGCATGCGGGCATCCAGATCGTGATGGGTCGCCGAGATGATCCGCACATCGATCGGAATGGTATCCGTCGAACCGACCGGCCGAACGACTCGCTCCTGGAGCGCACGCAGCAGCTTGGGTTGCAGCGGGAGGGGCATGTCGCCGATTTCGTCGAGGAAAAGCGTACCGCCGTTGGCGGCCTGGAACAGCCCCTTGTGCGCACTGACGGCGCCCGAAAACGCCCCTTTGGCGTGGCCGAACAACTCGGACTCCAAGAGATGTTCCGGAATAGCCGCACAATTTATCGCGAGAAACGGTCCTGAGGAACGAGGGCTTGCATCGTGGATTGCGCGCGCCATCAGTTCCTTCCCGGTTCCCGAATCCCCGGTGATCATCACGCTCGCGTCTGACGAAGCGACCAGTTGCGCTTGACGCAAGACTTCTTCCATAGAATGACTGCAGGTGATGATGCGCGCGCGCCATTCATCCCCTGCCTTGCCCCCCTGGGCCCCCGACGAGAGACGAATCGCCTGGGCCACCTGGGCGAGAAGTTCCTTGCCCTCGAATGGCTTGGGCAAGAAACCGAATACGCCGCGCTGCGTGGCAGCGACCGCATCGGGAATCGTCCCGTGGGCCGTAAGAATAATTACCGGAAGCGTCGGGTGGGTAGCATGAACCCGCTCGAACAACTGCATGCCGTCCATTCCAGCCATGCGTAGATCTGTAACGACCACGTTTGGCCGTCTGACGGCCAATTGCCCCAGTGCTTGTTCCGCGCTATCAGCGGTATGGACCGCGTAGCCGGCCGCACTGAGGCGCATGGAGATGAGTTGAAGTAGATCGGGATCGTCGTCGACCAGCAGGATTTCGGAGGGGTTTTCATTCATGGACGTAGCGATAAGCAAACAGCGTGCCGAAGAAAGCGGATCGACAGTTCTCTGTGCGTGCAAATCCAGGAAAATGAAACAGGCGACAGAGCGAACGCGCCAGACCGTCAAGCCCGGTCAGGCTTTCACCACCAACTACTGTGGCAAGCGCCTTGGCGCACGCCGCATCTCGCGCTCGATCGCCAAGAGTTTGTCCAACTTCTGCTGCACTTCGTCCGCCCGCTTCTGCGCCTCGTCCGCGCGCTTCTGCAGTTCCTCAGCGCGTTTCTGCTCGTCTTCTGCACGGCGCTGCTCGTCCCGCAACTGGGTTTCCAGCTTTCTCGCGCCTTCCCGTTCAGCAGCACCAACCTGCCGTAAGCGTTCGGACGTCAAACGCGACAAGAGGACCAGAAACTGGTGCCGAGGTGAATCCGGCGGGAAAGCCTTGCTCGCCGCCCCATCGAGCAGGGAGGTGAGGCGCGAATCATCGCGGAATGGTCCTCCAGGCAAGGACATCAGCAGAGCCAGTTTCATGCGCGTAAGGTCAGACTTGTCGCGATTGAAGATGAGGTTTACCGCGGCAAACTCTTTTCGCAGATCCTCGGCACTCGTACCTAGCATTCTCTGGTAGTAGGCGAGGAAGCTCTGCACCTCTTCCGCCTCAGCCTGCCACTCTTCCCGGGACAAGGGGTTTACCGCCCCCCCACCGTTGGACTTGTCACTGCGCGCCACAGAACCACCGGGAAACATCTGGGCGCAGGCTGCCAACAGCACCACCGCGAAGAAAATGGCGAAAACCCGACTCAACTTCATGACTTTCGTTCTGCTCGGACTTGAGGCAGCGTAACACGGAAATGTGCGCCCTTTTCGCTGGAAAGGACTTCGATTTTGCCGCGGTGGGCCGACACATACTCCCGCGCAATGGCAAGGCCAAGCCCGCTACCCGCGACACCGTCTTTGGCGCGTTTCCCACGGAAGAATGCGTCGAAAATCTGCTCTCGCTCAGGTTCAGGAACACCCGGCCCCTGATCAATCACTTCCAGCACCGCTTGCCCCGCCTCGCTCCTGAGCAAAACCTTGACCACGCCATCCTTGGGCGAGAATTTGATGGCATTGGTGATCAGGTTATCCACTACCACCCGCAACTTGTCGGGATCCCCCTCCACCTGAACCGGAGGCAAAGCCTTCTGGAACCGAACCAGGCGCGCCGCCGCGGCCAGACGGTGGGTTTGCAGCACGCGATCCGCCACGGTATCGAGGGCAACCGGTCGGACATCCAGGTTGCCGCTGGCCAAGCTTGCTTGCTGATAATTGAGGAGTTCCTCGATCAACGTCTGCAGGCGCAAGCCATTGTGGCGCATGATTCCTACGATACTGCGCTGGCCCGGCGTCAGTGTTCCCGACACTTCCTCCGCCAGCAACTGCGCCCCTTCCCGGATGGCCGTCAGCGGCGTCTTGAGGTCGTGGGAAACGTGATTGAGGAAACGCGTCTTCTGCTCTTCCAACTCTGCCAAACGCTGGCGCAGCCAGTCAAGGCGCTCCCCGAGGTAGGCCAGATCGTCCGGCCCGGTAACCACGATGGGATTGGCGTACTCGCCCCGGCCGATAGCGCGAATGGCGTGATCAAGCTGCCGGATCTGCGTCGCGATGATCTTCCGGAACGATAGGGCGATGCCCAACGCCAGCGCGAAAGCCACAACCAGTGGCACCAGCAGCGCATCCCTTGCCCGGCTCGCCTCCCGCTCCAGGCGTCCCACCTCGGCGTCTGCCACCGCGCGTGCTGCCTCCACGACCGGTAACGCCTCGTCGGTCAATGCCTGGAAATCTTCGATAAGACTATCCAAGGAAACTTCCGGGGGAACGTGCTCCTCGATCCGCGCGGCGATTTTCTGCTCCCGCGCCAGAAGTTCCGGGACGCGGCTGCCGCTCGCGCTATCCAGTGGCGTACCCGCGAGATCGCGCGCCACTTGGCGGAAATCTGCCCTCAGGCGGCGATAGTCGTCTGCCAGATCCTTTTCCCGCACCACGACATACTGTCGCAGTACGCGCTCCATGCCGATCAGGGACTCGGCGAACTGGCGGCTAGCCCGCGCCGCGCCGGACGCGTTCTTTACTGCCTGCTCGCTTTGCGCCGCCAGCCCCTGAAGGGTGAAAACAGCATAGCCAATGGCAAGCACCAGCGGAACTGGTGCAAGCATGAAGCCCGCCAGGATCAGGCGTTGAAACGTTCGAGGGTAGAGTTTCTTCACGATCGAAATGCAGGTCTCATTTATAATCCGGCGCTCCAATTTTTGCGATGGCGACACTACCTTGCCAAACCCTAAGGGCCATTGCGCTCACCAGCCGCGGATCTCCATCATTGCCGCGGTCGCCCGCAACGGCGTCATTGGCCGGCAGAACACCATCCCCTGGCATCTGCCAGAGGATCTCAAACACTTTCGTGCCCTGACCATGGGCAATCCTATCATCATGGGCCGGCGTACCTGGGAGTCTTTGGGCCGTCCCCTGCCGGGGCGACGAAACCTAGTGATTTCAAGGAGTTTAACGGCAGAAGGATGCGAGATCTTGTCGTCGCTTGACGACGCCATTGCTGCGTGCGCCGGCGCAACCGAGACATTTGTCATCGGCGGAGCCGCCATCTACGCGGCAGCCTTGGGGAAAGCCGACCGCTTGCTTCTGACGGAACTCGATGCGGAATTTGACGGCGATGCGTTTTTCCCCTCTTTTGACCACACCCTGTGGCAAGAAACCAAACGCGAACGCCACCAAGCGCAGGCGGGTTTTGACTTCGACTACGTCACCTATTGCCGTGCAGCCCTTCCATGAACCCGTCGGCGAGCGACATCACTGCGCCTTGACGCAATCGACGAAATAGCGCACTTCACCGTCGACCTGCTCGTCCACGAGACCATGAATGTCGGTCTCAAATCCCGGGAATTTGTGGTTGAACTCGCGGGCGAACTGCAGATATCTCACGATGGTGGGATTGAATCGCTCCCCGGGAATCAGCAGCGGGATCCCCGGCGGGTAAGGGGTTAGCAGCACGCTGGTGATACGGCCCTCCAGATCGTCGATGGCGACGCGGTCGATCTCCCGGTGCGCCATTTTGGCGAACGCCACCGCCGGTTTCATGGCCGGCACCATGTCCGAGAGGTACATTTCCGTCGTCAGGCGCGCAACGTCATTCGCCTTGTAGATGCCGTGGATCTGGTCGCACAGGTCGCGCAGGCCAATCTTTTCGTAGCGGGGATGGGCCTGGATGAACTCCGGCAACACGCGCCATAGCGGCTGGTTGCGATCGTAATCGTCCTTGAACTGCTGCAGTTCGGTCACCATGGTGTTCCAGCGGCCTTTGGTGATGCCGATTGTGAACATAATGAAGAAGGAGTAGAGCCCGGTCTTCTCCACCACGATTCCATGTTCCGCCAGGTACTTGGTGACGATGGCGGCAGGAATGCCCGAATCGGCAAAGTCGCCATCCACGTCCAGGCCCGGCGTGATCACGGTGGCCTTGATCGGGTCCAGCATGTTGAATCCGGGCGCCAGATCGCCGAAACCATGCCAGCGCTCGCCAGCCCGCAGCACCCAGTCGTCCCGATCGCCGATACCCTCGTCCGCCAGATAGTCGGGGCCCCAAACCTTGAACCACCAGTCGGCCCCAAACTCGTCGTCGACCTTGCGCATGGCGCGGCGAAAATCCAGCGCCTCCATGATCGACTCCTGCACCAGAGACGTTCCGCCCGGCGGCTCCATCATTGCCGCCGCCACGTCGCAGGACGCGATGATCGCGTACTGCGGGCTGGTCGAACTGTGCATCAAGTAGGCTTCGTTGAAGATATGGCGGTCGAGCGAACGAGTCGCTGATTCCTGCACCAGGATCTGGGACGCCTGGGACAAGCCGGCCAGCAGCTTGTGGGTCGACTGCGTGGCGAACACCATCGATTCCTGGCAACTGGGCCGATCCTTGCCGATGGCGTGCATGCCCACATAAAAATCGTGGAACGTCGCGTGGGGTAGCCAAGCCTCGTCGAACAGCAGGGTATCGATCTTGCCGTCGAGCAAGCCCTTGATGGTGTCCACATTGTAAAGAACGCCGTCGTAGGTACTCTGGGTTATGGTCAGGACGCGGGGTTTGGACTTGACCCCTTTGGCGAAGGGATTGGCCTCGATCTTGCGCTGGATGGTCTCGGGCTTGAACTCTTCCAGCGGGATTGGCCCGATGATTCCGTAGTGGTTGCGCGTTGGCATCAGAAACACCGGAATCGCGCCGGTCATGATGATCGCGTGAAGGATGGATTTGTGGCAATTGCGGTCCACCACCACGATGTCGTCCGGCGCCACCGTCGAATGCCAGACGATCTTGTTGGAAGTCGACGTGCCGTTGGTGACGAAGAACAGATGGTCGCAGTTGAAGATGCGGGCCGCGTTGCGTTCCGATGCCGCGACCGGGCCGGAATGGTCGAGTAGTTGCCCGAGTTCATCCACCGAGTTGCAGACGTCCGCCCGCAGCATGTTCTCGCCGAAGAATTGGTGGAACATCTGGCCAACGGGGCTCTTGAGGAAGGCGACGCCGCCCGAATGGCCCGGACAGTGCCAGGAGTAGGAACTGTCCGCGGCGTAATGGGTCAGGGCGCGGAAAAACGGCGGCGCGAGGCTATCAAGGTATGCCCTGGCCTCCCGTACCACGTAGCGCGCGATGAACTCGGGCGTATCCTCGAACATGTGGATGAAACCATGGAGTTCCTTCAACACGTCGTTCGGGATGTGCCGGGAAGTCCGCGTCTCCCCATAGAGGAAAATCGGGATGTCGGCGTTGCGGAAGCGGATCTCCTTGACGAATCCGCGCAACGTGGCCAGCGCTGCCTGGATTTCTTCCGGTGAGCCGGCGCCGAATTCCTCGTCGTCGATGGAGAGAATGAAACACGAAGCGCGGCTCTGCTGCTGGGCAAAAGAGGTCAGGTCGCCGTAGCTGGTGACGCCCAACACTTCGAGACTTTCGGCCTCGATGGACTTGGCGAGCGCGCGAATGCCGAAGCCGCTCGCGTTCTCGGAGCGGAAATCCTCGTCGATGATGACGACCGGAAAGCGGAAACGCATCGCTTACTCCTTGCAGTAGCCGGGACGGATGAATGGAAGCGCGGCAGTATAGGCCCCGCGTGGCATGGAAAAAAGCGCGAAATGGACTGCCTTGAGGCCCATATTTGACGGGCCGGGACCGATTGGCTGGGGCCGGCAACACCGCAGGCGGTCGTCCATCGCCAAGTGGCCGGCGCCGGGTCAGAAGTGGACGCGGCTCCGCTCCCTTCTACATCTTCGGTAGCGTGACGCCCACCTGCCCCTGGTATTTCCCGCCGCGGTCCTTGTAGGAGGTTTCGCACTCCTCGTCCGACTCGAAAAACAGCACTTGGGCACAGCCTTCGCCAGCGTAGATCTTGGCCGGCAGGGGCGTCGTGTTGGAGAACTCCAGCGTCACGAAACCTTCCCACTCCGGTTCGAACGGCGTCACGTTGACGATGATGCCGCAGCGCGCGTAGGTGCTCTTGCCCAGGCAAATGGTCAGCACGTTGCGCGGGATGCGGAAATACTCCACCGTGCGCGCCAGGGCAAACGAGTTGGGGGGAATGATGCAGTAGTCCGCTTTCACTTCCACGAAGGAATTCGGATCGAAATTCTTCGGGTCAACAATGGTGCTGTTCAGATTGGTGAACAGCTTGAATTCATTGGAGCAGCGGATGTCGTAACCGTAACTCGACGTGCCATAGGAGACGATCCTCTGGCCCTCCCGTTCGCGGATCTGGCCGGGCTCGAACGGCTCGATCATGCGATGGGAAGCCGCCATGCGGCGGATCCACTTGTCGGACTTGATGCTCATCGTTGTTCAGAACGCACACAGGGACAAGGCGCGCATTCTACCGGGAACGTGGCACCTCTCAGTGCCAGTGCCCGAATACGACCCTGCAACCCGCAAGGCAACCCCTCTCTGTTGCGGAAACTCGCAAAAAAGGCGCTCAAGTGTTCTGAATCACGATATTGGGGAACTTGGAACTCATGTCCTTCGCCCGCTCCGCGATCCGCACGGCCACCTTGCGGGCAATGTCGCGGTAGATTTCGGCGATCCGGCTCTCGGGCTCGGCCACCACCGTCGGCCTGCCGGAATCCGTTTCCTCGCGGATGCGGATATCCAGGGGTAGCGCGCCAAGCATTTCCACCTCGTAGTCGCGGGCCATGCGCTCGGCGCCGCCGGAGCCGAAGATGAACTCCTCGTGCCCGCAATTGGAGCAAATGTGAATGCTCATATTCTCGACGATACCGAGAATAGGAATACCCACTTTCTCGAACATCTTCAGTCCTTTACGCGCATCCAAAAGGGCGATGTCCTGGGGCGTGGTGACGATCACGGCCCCCGTCACCGGCACCTGCTGGGCCAGGGTGAGCTGGATGTCGCCCGTCCCCGGCGGCAAATCGACGACGAGGTAATCGACGTCTTTCCAGTTCGTTTCGTTGAGCAACTGCTGCAGGGCCTGGGTCACCATAGGCCCGCGCCACACCATGGGCGTCTCGACGTCGACGAGAAACCCCACCGACATCGCCTGCAGTCCATGGGCCACCATCGGCTCCAGGGTTTTGCCGTCGGCCGACTCCGGGCGGCCGGTGATGCCCAGCATCTGGGGCTGGGACGGGCCATAGATGTCCGCATCGAGAATGGCCACGCTGGCCCCTTCCGCCGCCAGCGCCAGCGCCAGATTGACGGCGGTAGTGCTCTTGCCGACGCCCCCTTTGCCCGAGGCGACGGCGATGATGTTCTTGACGCTGGGCAGCAGCTTCACGCCACGCTGCACGGTGTGGGAAACGATCTTCGAATAGACGTTGACACTGACGTTCCCGGCACCGGGAATTGCCCGCAGGCGGTCGATGACCCGTTTGCGGATGCCGTCGATCTGGGTCTTCGCCGGATAGCCGAGTTCGACATCTACGGAAATGTCGGTGCCGTCCAGCTTGATATTGCGCGCCGAGCGTGTGGCAACGAGATCCTTCCCGGTGTTTTGGTCGATCACTTCTCTGAGGGCTGCCTGAACTTGGGATTCAGAAATGGTCATGGGTTCTCCAGAAATATCCTACTTATTTTCTCTAGTATAACTTGGTAACGTTTCGCCCATCGTACGGGAGCCAACCCCGCTTGATAGAATCAAGCGTTTCCCCGATTGCCGCCTCGTCATGTCGACACGCAAAATCTTCGTCACCAGCGCCCTGCCCTACGCCAACGGCGCCATCCATCTCGGCCACCTCGTGGAATACATCCAGACCGATATCTGGGTGCGATTCCAGAAGATGCGCGGGCACGAGTGCTGGTACGTCTGCGCCGACGACACCCACGGTACGCCAATCATGTTGCGCGCTGAGAAGGAGGGCATTTCTCCTGAAGCTCTCATCGCGCGCGTCCACGGCGAACATACCCGGGATTTCGCCGGATTCCACGTTGCCTTCGACAACTACCACTCCACCCATTCCGACGAAACGCGCTTCTATTCTGAAGACATCTATCGCAAGCTCAAGGCGGCGGGGCTGATCGACGTGCGGGCAGTGGAGCAATTTTACGATCCGGTGAAGCAGCTTTTCCTGCCGGACCGCTACATCAAGGGCGAATGCCCGAAATGCGGGGCCAAAGATCAATACGGGGATTCCTGCGAAGTCTGCGGCGCGGCCTACGCGCCGACCGACCTGGTGCGGCCCTATTCCGCCGTCTCCGGCGCTACCCCGGTGCGCAAGGAATCGGACCACTACTTCTTCCGCCTGTCGGACCCGCGCTGCCAGCAGTTTCTCAGGGACTTCACGCAGAAAGAGGGCCGGTTACAGCCGGAAGCCGCCAACAAGATGAACGAGTGGCTGGGCGAAGCGGGCGAAACCAGGCTTTCGGACTGGGACATCTCCCGCGATGCCCCCTATTTCGGCTTCGAGATTCCCGACGCGCTGGGCAAATACTTCTACGTCTGGCTCGATGCGCCGATCGGCTATTTCGGCAGTTTGCGCAATCTGGCGGCCCTCACGCGGGCCATCGACTTGGCGAGCTTCACCGAGGCGGGTCCGGCGGCGGCTGCAGGTACAGAGATGTACCACTTCATCGGCAAAGACATCCTGTACTTCCATGCCCTGTTCTGGCCCGCCATGCTGGCGCACAGCGGCTACCGGGTGCCAACGAAGGTTTTCGCCCACGGTTTTCTCACCGTGGACGGCCAAAAGATGTCCAAGTCCCGCGGGACCTTCATCACTGCCGAAAGCTACCTCCAGCAGAAGCTCGATCCGGAATGGCTGCGCTACTACTACGCCGCCAAGCTGAACGGCACCATGGAGGATCTCGACCTCAACCTGGACGACTTCATCGCCCGGGTGAACAGCGATTTGGTGGGCAAGTACATCAATATCGCCAGCCGCTGCGCCGGTTTTATCGGCAAGCGCTTCGGCGGCCGCCTGGCTGAGATTGAACGGCGCGCCATGGCCGAGTTCGACAGCGCCTGGCAGGCTGGCGAAATCCGCACTGCCTACGAAGAGCGGGATTATTCCCGCGCGTTGAGGGAAATCATGCGGCTGGCGGACCGGGCCAATCTTTACGTCAATGACAACAAGCCCTGGGAATTGACCAAGGTCGAAGGCAGCGAAAGCCGGCTGCAGGAGGTCTGTTCGACGGCGCTGGCCATGTTCCGCGACCTGACCCTCTACCTCAAGCCCGTGCTGCCCCGACTGGCCGCCAATGTCGAAGCCTTCCTCAACATTCCGCCCTTGGCTTGGGACGACTCCTCGCGGTCCTTGCCTGCAGGGCACGCCATCAACGACTACAAGCACCTCATGACCCGCATCGAACGTAAGCAAGTGGACGCCCTCATCGACGCCAACAAGGAATCGCTGGCCCCCATCGCCCCGGCCCCTCATTCGCCACAACGGCATTCGGAGCACCAGGCACACGGAGCCGTCGGCGCGGCCCCGGCGACGGCAACCGCGGAGGGCAAAGGCGGCCCCGCCATCGGGCCGGAAATCTCTATCGACGATTTCACGAAGGTTGATCTGCGCATCGCCCGGATTGCCAAGGCCGAGCACGTGGAAGGAGCGGAAAAGCTCTTGAGACTGCAACTGGACATCGGTGAAACGGAAAATGGCGCGCCGCGCCTGCGCCAGGTGTTCGCCGGCATCAAGTCGGCCTACGATCCGGCCACTCTCGAAGGCCGCCTGACCGTGATGGTGGCAAACCTGGCGCCGCGGAAAATGAAATTCGGCCTCTCGGAAGGGATGGTGCTGGCCGCTTCCGGCGACCAGCCGGGGCTGTTCATCCTCTCGCCCGACGCCGGTGCCCAGCCCGGCATGCGCGTGAAGTAGGCTTCCCGCGCAACGGCATCCAGGCGATTCGACATGTCTGTCAAGCACTTGCGAATTCGTGGACGGGTCCAGGGCGTGGGTTACCGCTGGGCCATCACTCGGCAAGCCCGCGCCTTGGGCGTTACCGGCTGGGTGCGCAACCGTTACGACGGATCGGTGGAAGCCGTTGTCGCAGGCGGCGAATTCGAGGTTTCGCAATTGATCCGCTGGGCCCACGACGGGCCATCGTCCGCGCAGGTAAGCCATGTCGAGATTGCGGACGGCAGCGGGGAATTCTCGGACTTCGAACAGCGTCCGACGGCATAAGCATTCCACTGCCTACGAGAATCGGCCATGAAACCGCCCTCCCAACGCAGCACCATCCTCATCGGTGGAGCCGTCTTCTTCGCCGCCGTGGCAGCCGCTTGGCTCGTCGGCAGTCCCGATCAACCGGTCGAGGTGGCGGCAGTGGAAGCCACCCGGCGGCCGCAACGGGCGCCCGCCGCCGAGCCGAAGGCCGCAGCCATTTCCCTTGTGCCCGCGCCGCGGGCGCCAACGCCTGAGGATGCCACGACCGTCGTGGACATCTTCGCCACGAAGAGTTGGGTTCCGCCACCGCCCCCCCCTCCTCCACCCGGCCCGCCACCGCCACCCCAGGCGCCGCCGCTACCCTTCTCTTTCATGGGTGTGATGAAGCACGAATTGGGAAAGAACGTCTATTACCTTGCCCGCGGCGAACAGGCTTATGGGGTCACCGACGGGGAAACAATAGATGGCACCTACCGGGTCAATGGCCTGCGCGGGAAACAACTGAGCTTCACTTATCTGCCGATGCGCAAGGAGCAGACACTTTTGCTGCCGGCGGCGGACACCGCCAATCAGGTCACCGCGCCGTCAGCAGGAGCGCCCAATGCGGCCGGTCCGGCGCCGCGCGGTTTCTTCGCCCCCCCCTTGGCCGTCCCGGCACCGGAAACCGGCC
>JBAWHH010000172.1:0-10615 GCA_049593715.1 Rhodocyclaceae bacterium | reverse complement strand
CAACTCAGCGGCGCGTCGCGCACCGTCGTCGTTTGTGAAGGGAACCAGGTTGTGGGCTACTACGCCCTGGCCTCCAGCGCGCTCGTCCCCGCGGCAACACCGGGCCGCTTCCGGCGCCACATGCCGGACCCCGTTCCGGTTGTCGTGCTCGACCGCCTGGCAGTGGCCAAGCGCTACCACGGCAAGGGAGTCAGCCGCGCCCTTTTCCAGGACGCTGCGCTACGTGTGATCCATGCCGCCGACGCCGTCGGCATTCGAGGGCTGGTGGTGCATGCGCTTTCCGAAGAGGTCAAGGCTTTCTACCTGCGCCTCGGTCTTGAAGAATCCCCGCTGGATCCATTGACGCTCATGGTGACCGTTGCGGACCTGCGCGCGGCGGCGAGTGCGTGATGGCCGCGGTCCGATCCTGGCTGGCCAGGGACACGATAGGCCCTTTCCGTCCCCCCAGGTCAGCTTTCCGAAATCCGTGCGTGAAGCGAGTCCCTGATGGCATGGGGCGCGGCTCGCCGGCATTCCCGAGAACGACCGCACCGGGTGATCGCGATCCTTTCGGAATGCGGCGCGGGTGCGGGATGCTCTCGCCTCAAACAAGCCGCAAGCTGGGTCATGCCACAGTAGGCGGGCTTACCGGGGACGAAACCTTCCGGATGGCTTTTGTCCCTTTCGCCCGCGCTCAGGCGCTGGCTTGATTGAGCCATTTCAGGACAGTCTCGAAGAGGATTTTCGGATCGACCGGTTTGGCGATGTGGTCCTGCATGCCGGCTTCGACGCAAACGCGCCGGTCCTCGTCGAAAGCGTTAGCCGTAAGGGCAACGATGGGTGTCACCTGGTTGGTGGGAATTGCCCTGATGGCCCGTGCCGCGTCGACGCCGTTCAACCGCGGCATTTGCATGTCCATCAGAATCAGGTCATAGCGCGTATCTCTGGCCATCGACACCGCCTCCTCGCCATCCGCTGCCAGGTCGACCTTCAGGGACACGTCTTCAAGCAGGGTTTGCGAGACCTCCTGGTTGATCGGCTCATCCTCCACCACCAGGATGCGCGCACCGGGAAACAGGCGCTTCAATTCTGTCTCCGCGGACCCGCCCCCGCAACCCGAATGCGGCACCACGGCGCTCGCAGCCTTGCGCAGGCGGACGGTGAACCAGAAGGTACTGCCGGACCCGAGGTCGCTTTGGACGCCGATTTCTCCGCCCATCAAGCGCACCAGGCGCTTGCTGATGGCGAGCCCGAGGCCAGTGCCGCCGTACTTTCTGGTCATCGAAGGATCGGCCTGCTCGAAGGCGGAAAACAGTCTCGGCTGGTCCGCAGCGGCGATGCCGATGCCGCTATCCATCACGTCGAAGCGAGCGAGCAAACTCGCGGAATCCTGTTCCAGGACGCGCATGCGGAGCGTGATGGCACCCGTGGCCGTGAACTTGATCGCGTTGCCGGTCAGGTTGAGCAGAATCTGGCCGAGGCGCAGGGGATCACCCTGCACCCGCAGATCGGCAAACTCCGGTGGTGCATCGATGACCAGTCTCAGCCCTTTTTCGCTCGCCTTGTGCCCGACCAGATTGCGGTGGCCATCGAGCATCTCGCCGAGCCTGAAATCAACCTGTTCCAGTGTCAGACGCTCGGCCTCGATCTTGGAGATGTCGAGGATATCGTTGATTACGTTGAGCAGATGCTGGGATGCCTGGCCGATTTTCGTCAGGTGTTCCTTCAGTCTCGGATCTTCGGCGCGGCGCAGCGCGAGCCCCGTCATGCCAATAATCGCGCTCATCGGCGTACGCAGTTCATGGCTCATGTTGGCGAGGAAAGTGCTCTTCGCCCGATTCGCCGCCTCCGCCGCCTCTTTGGCGATGGATAGGTCGGCCGTGCGCGCCGCCACTTCCTCTTCCAAATGCGCGCGATAACGTTCGAGTTCCGCCTCCGCCCGCTTGCGCTCGGTGATATCGGTCCACATCGCCACCACATAGGTATGCCCGCTGACGGTCAGTGGGCGATTGGTGACGCGCATGGCACGGGCGCTCCCGTCTTTGTGGCGGTGAAAGGTTTCGAAGTCGAGGCCTCCCTCGGTCACAATCCGATGCATGCCTTCGCGTACACCATCGGACGTCATTCCGCAATTTAGGCAGGACAGATCAAGCGTCGCGAACTCTTCCCGGGTATAGCCCAGGTTGACGCAGGCAGCGTCGTTGAATTCGGCAAACCGCAGGGACTCGGCGTCGATGAGAACGATGCCATCGGCGGCTTGCCTCAGCAGCGCGCTCAGCCGCTCTTCGCTTGCCTGCAATGCCGCCTCGGCACGCTTGCGTCTGGTGATGTCGCGGGTCACGGACATAGCGGCATACTTTCCGTTGATGGCCGCCCCGGATATGCTCACCTCGGCGTCGTAGAAAGTTCCGTCGTGGCGCTGGTGGCGAGTTTCGAAAGTTGCGCTGATATCGGAAAGCTCGCTGAAGCGGCTCCGGATTTCCGACTGATCCATGTTGGCGTCCCACTGCCAAGGCTGCATCCCGACAAGCTCCTCCGCAGCGTAGCCCAGCATGTCGACCATGCGCTGGCTCACCTCCACGACGCGCATGTCGGCATCCATGATCATGATGCCGTCGCGCGAACTCGCCATGAGTTGACGGCGCTGGGCGTCTGCGGTTCGCGCAGCGCTGATGTCGCGGGCAACGCCGAGCACGCCGATGATGCGGCCATCGGGCCCATACATTGGCGTCTTGGTGGTTTCGAAGAGGCCGGTGTAACTGCCATCGGCGAAGGTCAGCCATTCTTCGTTGCTCACCGGTCTACCGGCCGCCTGCGCAGCCCGGTCGTTGGCGCGGAAGAAATCCGCCAATTCCTTGTCCACGAACTCATAGTCTGTCCTGCCGAGGATCTCCTCTTCCTTGGCACCGTACAGGCGCTCGAACTGCGGATTGCAGGCAAGGTACTTCCCCTCTTCGTCCTTGAGCCAGACGAAATCGGGGATCGTCTGGACCAGCGTCTTGAGGAAACCGCGCTCGCGCTCCAGCGCCTCCTCCAGGGCCTTTTGCCGCGTGATGTCGGTGTGGGTGCCCACCATGCGCAGGGGTCTTCGGCTGGCCGGCTGATCCTCTCCCCACTCCACCACGCGCCCCTGGTCCAGCACCCAGACCCAGATGCCCGATTTGTGCCGCAGACGGACTTCGCACACGTAACGATCTGTCTCACCCAGGAAATGTGCCTGCAATGCCGCCTCGGCCCGCACCAGATCGTCTGGGTGCACGGCTTCGAACCAGGTTCGAATGCTGACCGGGGCAAGTTCAGCCAGCGCATAGCCGAGCATTTCGGCCCACCGTTCGTTGAACTGCACGGCGCCGGTTTGAACCTGCCAGTCCCACAAACCGACGGCAGAGCCCTGAATGGCGAAATCCAATTGCTCGCGCGCTTCCCGCAGCGCCGCCTCCGAGGCGAGCTTCTGGCGGTAGTCGCGGCAGGCGCCGCAAGCCCGCCCGAGCAACAGCACCACCGGCTCGAGATCGCGCAGGAAAGTCGGGCTGAAAGGCTGCCGCCGCCCGAGAACAAGTACGCCGAATTCCGGCAGATCGAAACCATAGAACCAGTAGGAACCACACTCGATACCCTGGCCGGAGCCATTCGCCGTCAGGCGCAGCATCGGGAACAATTGTCGCGTCGCGCTCTGCCAATCAGCGTTTGCCAGGAGGTTGCGCGGAACACTGCATAGAATCGACTGATATCCATCCGCCGCATCCAGCACGCCCACCATGGAGCACGCCAGCTTGCGCGCATAGATCGGCAAAGCATGGTTGAGCATGGCCTCCTGGTCGAGACTTACCCCAACGGCCAGTGCCAGTTCCAGAAGGATCTCTGTGTCGAAACTATTGAGGTTCATGTCTTTTGCGAACAGGTCTTCACGCGTCGAGCAGGCCGACCACCGATGTCTTGTTGTGGAATTCCAGGTAATCGCGCCCACTGTTGGCGATCTCTCCCAGGACCAGGGCACCCACCACTGGCAAACCCAAGTCAACCGCTGCCAACTCGTCGGAAAAATCATCCCCCAGGAACAAGGCCCGCGAAATGCAGTCGATGAAGAGCATCCCTCGCGGGGATCGGTCCCTGCGATAGGCTGAGCGCGCAATCTCACACGCTCGCCCCGCAGCACGCGTCAGGCCTGCCGGAGTGCCATGGAGGATGTGAACGTAGCTGCCCTGGGGCACCTCCCCCACACAAACCAGCGCATCCCCATCCTGCGAGTGGGCGCTGCGCGCCACCATCTCATTGTCGAGCTTGGCAATCCCGAAGGGGTAAGCGCCGGCCAAGTCGGAAAAATCCGCTGCGGCGAATGAACAATTGGCGTGCGTTGCCACGGCATCCCGGTACACCTCGAATGCAGGCCGCCAGTCCAGGCTGAAGATGGTGTTGCGGTCGGACGCCGTAACCTTGAATGGGCCGCTGATCGGTTCCCATCCGTGGGCGACACCGACACCGGCGCCAATATCGGTCAGCGCCAGCACCGCTGCATCCACGAGCAACCCCTCGTTGGTAAATACGCAGGGCCTCTGGTCTTGATCAAGCGAACCGGCACCACCACCCAGATAATCGGTATCCAGCCCAAATGCGTTGAATAGGCTGTCCGTCAGCGCCCCAAGTCGCCGTGCCCGGCCATCGACGAACGCGAGCAGGGTGCCGCCGCGAGGCACGCTCCCGGACAGAGCGGCATCGGTGCGGGCAGACAAACTGGCCAACGGATCGCTGATCCCGGCCACAACGCCCACCGTGGCGCGGCATTCGAGGCCGACGACGACGGTCCCTCGCTCGAATCGATCTCTCCCCAGGATAACCTGCGGAAAAACGCCGCCGATCAGCGGCTTGGGGAACGCCCGCAAAGTCGGATCGAGGATCGCCGGCGTGAAGCCGTTTGCGTCTCCTGCCAGGACGACGACCAAACCAACCTCGGGCTTTTCAGCCAAGTCGGCAAGAATGCCGGACAAAACGGCGGTGTGGCCCGCGGGATCGAACCGGATCAGCATGGTGGTGTCTCGAAGTCATCCATTTCAAAGTCCTTTTTGAGGGGCTGGGCCAGCCCCACTTGTCAGCCGCGTCAGTGGATTGCGGCAAGATGGGATGGCCGCTTGAATTCGAGGCCCGGCTCAGAGGATCGAGACGGCAAAAATTGATGACGGAGGTCACAGCACTCGGCATTGGACGATCAGCGCGCTTCGCCGTCGCACGGGAATAATCCCGCAAAACGCTGGCAGACGGTCTGGGGGAAGATATCGCGGTGCGTGACGCCGACACGATGCTCCGGCATGGTGCAGGCGCCACACCCCGGCAGGTACCGACCAACCACGAGCTTACCGCTCTATTCGCCCACCGCGTCGTCAGGCGCCCGAAGGCCAGAATCGGCGCGCGGTTGGGGGAGTCCAATTCCGAGATTTCACCGAACGAAAAGCGCGCGTTCGCTACGTCGGCAGACTGCGGGGGAACCCGCCGCAGTCGGCGATATTGCCCCACTCCGGGCGGTTCGCAAAGGGCCGCGAATCGATGCGGTGGGGCTGCAAATGATCTGCATGGCGAGGGGCTTCGTCGTCACAGAAACTGCCGCTGCCCGGAGAGACGAGCCTTGTTCCCCGTCTGCCTCAGGCAACGCTTTCTTGCTCGCCAATCGGCAAGCGGAATCGTCGGTTTACCCTCTGCGCACGACACCAACTCCAATGCCGGCGACGAAACGCGGTGGGGGAGGAAAACCCCAACACCCGACTTTAGGCCGGGCCCAGTACGACAGCTGATACAAGCGTTCAGCGATCCCCTGGCGGAAACCGCTGGCCCGCCGGGTGCTCAGACCAACCGTTCTGCGTATGCAGCACGTCGTCGTTGCCCCGCCCCCATAGCTCGAGTGGCGCGCCGACGGTGCGCCGCAGCAATTCCCGCGCCCCGGCGGCCGTGACCGGGTGGTCGAAGGCAACCGTTTGCGCGAAGAGTTGCCCCTGCAGTCGGTACAACCATGTGCGACGACGTACGATCATTCGCCCTCCCGCGAACTAACTCTGGCAACCGCTGCTGCCGGGTTGCGAGGCATGGATTCGAATTTACGCCATTTCTGTGACTAGCGCCCTATCAGCCGCGGAACGCCAGTCGATATTCGTCAAAAAACGCTGCCGCAATTGGCCGATCAACGCTCTGAAAAGCAAAAAACGTGCGGATCAAGGCCCTCAAGCGGTTCTTGTTCGGATGCGAAGACTGTGCCGCGCAGGCCGGGCCGGTGCCCGCCGCCGGCGCACAAAACCGGGAGGCGGCTGCCGATGTGGCCGCGCTCCACCGCAAACGATCGCGGCGGAGCGCCATCGTTCGGCCTATTGCTGCGACACCGCCGTAGCATCGTCGGGGGCTGGGGCCGAAACCGCTGCGGCAGCAACGCGGCTGGCCTGGGCGCCCAGTTCCGGCGACACAAGGCTCCCGCCCACCGTCAGCGGGACGCGCAAGTTGCGGACGCCGCTGGAAATCTGCGATTGCAGGCTGCCCTTTACGCGGTCGTTCTTGTCGATCGCGATGTCGCCCCCCAACTGCAAGGCACCGGCGGTGGCACTGACGGCATGGAGCGAAGCCGCGCCGCGGGCGAACTGAAGCTCCGCGCTGAGACGATCGAATTCAAAAACGCCGCCGTAGACCGCCGCTTTTCCCGGGTTGCGGGCCGCTTCAACAACATTGAAGCGGTCGATGGCGCCGCGGCTGACCACCACTGTCCCACTGCCCGACAGGTCGCGCCCCAGATCCTGCAAAGACGCACCAGCCGCGGTCAGGTGAATTTTCCCGTCCACATCGCCGCGCGCCACGGCGGGCCGTCCCACCAGCGCAAGGGCCTTTTCCAGCCGGAGGTGGTCCATTGCCACCTGCAGGTCGAATCGAGCCCCCTGGGCCCAGACCAGGGTACCGCTGCCCCCCACCACACCATCAGCAGTGCGGGCATCGAAACGCTCCAGGCGCCCGCCCTTTGCGTCGAAAGCCCCATGGGCGCTGAGGCCTACCAAGGCGATACCGCCGCCAACGGGCGCGGTCCAGCGCGGACTTTCCGCAGTGAAGCGGCAGCCGCCCGCGTCGGGTAGAAGTTCGACGTGCAGCTCACCGGCAGAGTCGGCCAGCGTGACGCGGGGCGCATCTTGGTTCGCTCCCACCGTGATTTCGCCCGCCAGCCCGTCGATCTGCGTCCCGGGCAAGGCTAGGGCCAGATCGGCGAAACGAATGGAGTGCAGCCGTGCCTCGCGGGCCGCCGCCGAATTCAACCGGGTGGCAGCACAAACGGCACCGGCCGCCTGTTGCTCCAGCGTCGCACCTTCCACCACCACGTCGATCGCCCAGCGGCGCCCGTCGCCAAGGGAGTGAAAGGATGGGGTGAGCCGGACGCGGGCGGCGCGCGCCAGGTGTTCGTCGCCCACCGAGACTTTGCTCAGCACAACGTGGGGATAGGGAAACAGCGCCGGCCCCATCCCGCCGATATGCACCGGCTGGCCAACCAGGGCCGTCGCGCGGGCTTCCGCTTCCGCCCGGTATTTCTCCCAGGGAATGCCGAAGAACAGTCCTCCAACGGCAAGCGCCAGAACCAGAGCCGACCCGCTCAGCCAGGGCATGCGACGGGAACGGCGCCCTGGGCTTGGGGAATCGGCGGGCCGATCCACTTTTGGTGCGGCTTCGCGCACCTTGGGGCTACGAATCGGTCGATTCGTGCGCCGTTCGCGCCAGGCGGCCAGCTTTTTAGCCAAAAGCGATTGCCGCGTTGGCGTGGTGCCGGCCATTTCCGGAGTGTCGTAGTGGGAAAACTCCGGATAAAGCCCCTCCTCCTTGATTGGCACTTCGAGTTCCTGTTCCGGCAATTTCGGCGCCTCGTCAGCCGTTTCGGCAGATTCAGCGGGATATGGCGGCAACTCGGGAACGTCCTCGAGAATCTCTGACTCCGCGGCGGCCGGCTGGGGCGACGGCGCGTCGGACGGCTCTTCCGGCGGCGCCATTGCGGCTTCCTCGAAAGAAACGTCGACGTCGGCCTGGGCGGGCTCGGGCTCCGGCTGGCCGGAAAGCCCAGCCTCGGCGCCACCTTCGGCCGCGAATGTCTCCAACTCCGTTGCGGCTGGTTCAATGGCAGAGGATTCCGCCGCACCTCGGCCTTGCTGACTTGCCTCAAGCGGAGCTTCAATCAGGCCAAGCTGCTCCAGCCGCTCGATTCGTTCCTCAGCCTGGAACTTGTTGTCGAACTTGGCGCACAGCGCGTCCACCGTCGTCTCGCCATCGACGAGGATGAGCACGGCACGCAAACGTTGATCGGGCAGGCGGCTGCGGCCCGACAGCGCAGACTCGCCTTCCGGCGTTTTGCGGTAAATGAGGGTCGTATCCATGCACAATTTAACGGCCGAGCCCCGCACGGCCTGAAGCCGGACGGCCGCCGCCCCGCCCCTTCGAACTTCCCCACTCAGCCGAGCCGCATTTGCAGCAGGCCGGTCACTTCCCCATCCGTCAGTGCGACCGGGTTGGTCTTCATGCTGGAGCCACGGCAATCGGCAACAATGCGCGGGAGGTCGGCCGGCGTCACGCCCAGCGCGGCCAGAGTCGGCAGATCGAGCCGGCGCGTCCACGCCTCCAGGGTATCGACGAGATAGGTCAGCGCTTCCGCATCCTCCACGCTGGATCGGCCGCGGAACAACCGTCCGACCTCGGCGTATTTCCGCAGCGCGGGATTGGCCGGATCGCGTTGCTGCATGACTTCGATATTGCAGCGCGTCGCCGCCGCCACCAGGGTGCCGCACACCACGCCGTGGGGGATGGGAAACAAAGCCCCCAGGGGAGACGCGAGGCCATGCACCGAACCCAGCCCCGCCTGAGCCAGGCATACGCCCGACAGCAGGGCCGCGTAGGCCATCTTTTCGCGCCCCACCGCCGCGCCCTCCCCCCCTTCGTACCAAGCGAACAGCCCGTCCCGAACCGCTCGAATACCCGACAGCGCAAGCCCATCGGTGAAAGGATTCGCACGAGTGGAAACGTAGGACTCCAGCAACTGGGTGAAAGCGTCCATGCCGTTGGCGGCGATCAGTTGCGCCGGGCAACTCGCCAGCAGATCCGGATCGACGATGGCGTATTCGGCCACCAACCGGTCGTCGCGGAAAGACTTCTTGAAGCCGTTCGCGCCGTGGGAGGACAGCACGGCATTCTTGGTCGCCTCGGAACCCGTGCCCGCCGTGGTCGGCATAGCAACAAATGGCGTACTGGGGCCGACATAGGGCTTTTCAGGCCCTACGCCTTCCAGGTGATCCATCACCGAGTTGCCGGGCTTGAGCAGGCCGGCGATGGCCTTCGCCGCGTCCAGCACGCTGCCGCCGCCTATGCCCACCACCGCGTCGATTCCCGCCTCCCGCCACTGCGCGACGGCGCCGTCCACGAGTTCAGGGGACGGCTCGGCCACCACGTGGAACGTGTCAAGGCGAAAGCCCTGGGCCAACAGTGCGGCGCTCAATGCGCTGCCCGCTTCGGATTCGACGAAAGACTTCGCTCCGGTAACCAGCAGCAGACGGCGCCCGAACTGCCCGGCGATGCGCGGCAAGAGTTCCCGCGTGCCGGCCCCGAACTCGATGCGCGGCAAACGCGCAATGGAGAACTTCATGCCCCGCGCCCGCCGGTCAGGCCGGCAGCAGCCCGACGAACGGCACGCCCTGACGCGGCTCCGCCATCATGTGGGCGACCGCATCGCGCCACGCCGCGTAGTGAATGGTTTGCTTGTGGGCAGCCGCATCCTCGGGCGAAACATAGGACTCATACAGAATGAAGTGGGTGGGATCGTCCGCCGACTGCAGGACATCGAAACGCCGGTTGCCCGGCTCCTGCAGGGAAGCCTCGTGGTTGAGGAGCGTGGCGCCGATGAAGGCGTCGACGAACTCGGATTTGACGCGGACATGAACGAGGGTGACGTGCATTACATTCGCTCCCAGGTTTTCTTATCGCGAAAGCGCTTGGTTCAGTTTACCGGTGGATCAATTTCATTCTGGTGCCGAAAGGCGTAGCGAACCAGCCTCGCGCCCGGGGCGCGCATCCCCAAACATCGGTAAGGAATGCCAACGCCCCCCGCTGCGCCTCACCCAACATCTGCATCGGCGCAACGCAGAAAACTTACGGCCGCGACTCTTCCCCCGTGGGATGCCCAGGATGCTTGAGGCCGTGGGTCTCAATAAAATGCTTAAGGGCAAGCTTCAGGGTCGCCACATGGCGAAGGTTGCCATGATCGCGGGCGGTCTGGATATCGTCGAGGATCATGCGGCGGATGCGATTCTCGCCTTCCGGAGTCTGGGTCAGATAGTGGCCCATTTCCAAGGCGGCCATTTCCGGAATGTTCTCGTGTTCAGCAATCGCCAGAATCTCGTCTTCGTTGAGTTCCGACAGTTCGATGCAGTCTTGCAGCGTCAACATGGTGAGTCTCCAACGAAAAGGAACAAACGGTCCGCCCTAAGCATACTCTTCTGCAGGGGCCCTTGACCATGCGCGGGCGGCGACAAGCCGAGGCCAGCCGCCGCACGGCGGTGACCAGACAATCCACCTCCTTGCCGAAAACCACAGTTCAATTGTGGGACCCTTCCCGGATCGGGAACAGTCGAGGCGGCTGCCGATC